>NZ_JBNQGD010000152.1:0-6726 GCF_050436765.1 Arachidicoccus sp.
GGTTACAAAGGCCGTTTGGGGTGTTAATTGGTTAAGAGGTGTCTTATTTAAAAAATTCTTATTACAGCCGCAAAATATTGCAGCCAGGATTATGGTTCCTATTATCGAAATATTTTTAGTCATGATTTTAAGTTTTTAAAATGAAAGGTTTATCCCAAATGAAGTTTTATGCATGTATGGGTAGCCTAATCCACCACCGGCAGTGGCTCCTTGCGTTGAAACATCAGGATACATCCCTTTTGGCATGTGTGTAAAAGTGTAAGGATTCTCTACACTTACAAAAACCTGCGCTTTCGTAATACGGGTTTTTCTTATCAACTTATTGGGCAGGCTATAACGTAACGTCAGATTCTGAATTCTTAAAAACGCACCGTTCAATAAAAACTTTGTCTGCGTTATTTGATTATAACTTTGATAAGGACTATTTACATTATCGGTATAAATACGGCCATAATAGGCACTCGTATTAGTAGGCGTCCAATAGTTCAGTTCATTCGCATACAAAGCACCATAAGTCAACCATTGATTGGGGAAAGTAAGCGTATTATTAATAAATTGCTGCTGTTTCCCAACTCCTGTGATGATGAATGAAAAATCAAATTCTTTATAAGAAACACCCCCACTAATACCATATTGGTATTGTGGCGTACTGTTACCTATTACTTTTAAATCGCCAGAATTCCCTAAAGTACCCGCACCGGAGGTAATGGTACCGCTAGTATCAAAATCTTTATACATAATATCTCCGGGGTTGGGCGCTTGGCCATTTTGTCTAGCAATACCAGCGAGTAATGTCCCACCCCTTAAATTGGAATTTAGAGAACCTGCTACAAAATCGTCTGCCGTATAAAACCCGTTTGACGTATATCCCCAAATCTCTCCAATATGTTTTCCTACATATAAGGTGTTGCCGGTAACAACACTCTGCGGGTTGTTCACTTTTGTTACAATAGAATTATAGTTATACAAACTAGCTGTTACATAATAACCGACTTGACCGATCTTATCTCTCCAGGTCAGCTGCAGCTCAAATCCTTTTGTAGAAAGCGCTCCGGCATTTTGCAAAGGTGCTCCAGTGCCTAATGTTGCCGGTACAGGGTTGGCATTGCTTGTCAAAATATTTTTAGTATCTCTCTGATACCAATCAAATGTAGCTGTCAATCGGTTCTTCCATAAACCAATATCAATACCTGCATCTTTTGTTTGTACTGTTTCCCATGTAAAAGTTGTACTAATCAATCCAGGAGGATTTAAGCTACCTACCTTAGCTGAATTATATAACCAGTTAGGAATATTCACAGACATACCCGGGATATACTGATAAGACGCTATATTCTGATTGCCGACAGAACCAAAAGAAGCACGCAATTTCAACTCGTTAATATAAGGTTTAAGTGATTTCATAAATGGTTCTTGCATAATTCGCCATCCCACACTTGTTGAAGGGAAAAAACCCCACCTATGGCCTTGAGGAAATTTTGATGATCCGTCAAAGCGACCGTTTAACTGCACCAAATATTTATTCTTATAATCATAGTTAATTCGACCAAATATACCTCTGACAGCATAATCGCTATAACTGTCGGAAGCTTGGTAGGGAATCAGTCCCGTTACACCAGAAATAAAAGGCAGGTCTGGATTTAACATGCCGGATGCGGTTATAGATTCTGCTTCTGAATTACTTTGTTCCTGATTAAATCCTGCCGTTACAGTAAAGTTATTATTACTTATAGATTTTATATAGGTTCCGTAAATATTGATAGAACTGAATTTCGTCGTAGCATTACTCTTGGTGTAAGCATCCGATCCGATGGTTTGCTCTGTATAACCGTAGGGGTTTAAAAAACCGCCTACTTTTTTATTGTATGTCGTTACCAAATTGTGGTTGTTATCTATCGTATAGTCTCCGGTTATCGTTAGGTCTTTAACAATTTTTGCTACTGCACGGCCTGTTATTCTAATATCGTCGTAAGCATTTGTAACTGGCACTGTTGCCTCTATTTCATTCTTTGCCGACGCAATACCCGGAATAGAATCTAATGGTAACGCGGAAGGTGTGTTTGTTGCATCGCCAAACGCATTGGTATAAACTGGCGATAAGGTAGTCGAATTATTGTAAGCTGCGTCTAACTGAAGATTCAACCAAGGAGTCACATCGGATGATACATCAGATTTTATATTGTATCTTTTAAAATTATCCTGATTGGCTCGAGGTACCAAAATACCATTTTCGTTGGTAAGTCCTAATGAAAGACGATAAGTCGTTTTATCTGATCCGCCACTTACAGAAAAATTGTGCATTTGCTGAAAAGCAGAATTTCCCAATAGTTCTTTCACTGCGTCCGTAGCGGCCAATTGATAGTAAATACCGTTATCAATAGCAGAACCACCTCTGTAGTTCTGCGGATTTTTCTGATAATCATCCAACAGTCCCATCCATGTGGTTAAATTTTGTCCACCATTATAAGCGGCCGTCATTCCTCCATCAATCCAGGCTTGTACTTGCTGTTTAGGCGTCGCTTTTACCGGAAGGTTAACGGGGCGGGAAATAACGAAATTATCACTATAGTTAAATTGAACTTTCTGATTCTTTTTGCCGGATTTTGTCGTAATCAGCACAACGCCAAAAGCCGAACGCGCCCCATAAATTGCGGCAGAACCTGCGTCTTTCAATACTGTTACAGATTCAATATCATTTGGATCCAACAAATTAGTTGGACCCGTATAAGGTACATTGTCGACAAGAATAAAAGGGCCTTGGGTGCTTATGCCGGAAGTCAACGAGCTCCCAAAATCTGTGCCTCCTCTAATATTCCAGGAAGAGCCTGCACCGGGTTGTCCAGAACTGATGGAAACCTGTAACCCAGGTGTTGCGCCTTGCAGCAACGCGCCTAAACTTGTTACCGGTCTGTCCCCCAAAACATTATCCATTTTAATAGTAGAGACAGCACCTGTAACCAGTTCTTTTTGCTGTTTTCCATACCCAACGATTACCAGATCATTTAAGGAACTCACAAGTTGAACTAATTGAACATTCAATTCATTTTCCCGCCCCACGATAAGTATTTTATTATTATAACCAACGTAGGAAAACGACAATTTATCTCCCGGTTTTGTCTCAATTTGATAATTGCCATTTTCATCGGAAAAAACCCCCTTTCGACTACCTAAGATGGTAATTGTTACACCGGCGATGGGTCTTCCAAGTGTATCGGTTATTTTGCCGTGTACCGGTAGCTCAATTGGCACTTGTATTTTAACCATGGGCGCTATATTGAAATAAGATCCTTGGCCAGAAGCCATAACCCGTTTTTTAACAATGACAACATTGTCGACCATACTATATGTCAAGTCAGGTTGGTCTTTGAAACACAGCGATAACGCTTCCTTCAAGGTGCCGGATTTCAGATTAATGCTAACAGGTTTGGCTAATTGTAATGTGGAACGTTTGTAAAAGAAATCGCAGCCGCTTTGTTGCTGGATCTTTCGCATTACTTTTTCAATGGAAACATGCTTCTCGGAGAGATTAATTTTCTGGGCGAGTCCTTTTGCCGTAACATGTATTGCGGCCACAGTCAATAAAACGAGGGTTAATCTCATAATGAGCCAAGTTTTGTGGGATAATAGATGAACCTGTCCGTCAGGACGCCAGGTTTTGCAAAGAACAGTTAATTGCATAACTTTGATTTTGTTTGGGTTAAACATGATTGAGTTCGCGAGACTTTAATTTTGAGGATCCTGAACATTTTCCGGGAGTGACTCCAATCGCTTCCGGTTTTTTTTAGGGAATTTGGCTGTGTCTATGTGTCCATATTTTATTATTTTTTTGATGTATTTAAGGTGTTACAATTATTTTTCCTGGTTTTTCTTGCGAAGGCACAGATTCAATTGTGAAGTGGATACCTGACTGTTTTAAAATGTCCAATACTTTTGATGCGGGAAGTGCTCTGGGAATTTTTCCGTTAAAAAGTTCATGGGGCAAATGGGCTTCATATTGAACAGACACATTATACCAACGACCAATTGTTCTCATGACCTCTTGCAATGTGGCATCCTGAAATAGGAAGTTCCCATTTTTCCATGCGAGCACTTCTTCCAAATTGACAGCCTCGCTAACCCGAATATCCTGGGCAATGCTTGCCTGTTGCCCTTTTCGTAGAATGGCCGATTGGCCCGCTTTAGATATACGCACACTACCTTGGATAACTGTCGTTTTAGACACCGGTTCATCTTTGTAGTCATTTATATTGAAAGCGGTTCCAATATCTTGGATTGTTTTGTCCCCGGCTTTTACAATAAAAGGTTGACGAGGATTATGAATAACTTCAAAGTAGACCTCCCCTGTAATTTCTACGATTCTGTTTTTATCATCGAAGGTTAGTGGATATTTAATAGAGCTGGCGGCATTCAACCATGCTTTGGATCCGTCAGGAAGTGTTAATTGCCACTGTCTTCCACGGTTGGTAGTAATAGTATTATAGAGCGGCTCCTTACACTTGCCGATATAGCTCAAACTACCATTTTCTTTAATAATCTTCAGATTACCCCTTTGAAGAACTAACCCATTTTGAATACTGTCTAATACGATTGTTTTTCCGTCTGACAGGTGCAAGATAGCTCCGCTATGACCTGGCAACAGATCCTGGTGAATAGCAATTGATCTAACTTTTGTAGATTTGGAAAAGCGGTAAAGAAAGAAATATCCCCCCATACCTAAAAGCAGCAAAACTAAAGCGGCCGCAGACATGCGGCGCAGCCAAGAACCCGCGTTTGGCTGTAATTGCTTTTTTATATGCTGTTGAAGCTTTAGAGAAATCCTATTTTTAATTTCGCTTGCCTCCATATTTGAAGACACATCAATAGAAACTTCTGAAAGGTCAGTAGATCGGTACCATTGTAGAACGGCAGATCGCTCCTCTTCAGTAGCAGTGCCGTCTAAATATTTTCCAATTAACTCTTTAAGGTCTTCTGAAAGCATACAGTATATTTAAGAAAAGTTCTTCTTCCTCAATACTGTACCATGAAAAGCCAGAATGTACTATAGCTGCTTAAAAAAATAGAAAAAAAATTAAAAGAAAAACAAAAGCCAGCTATTCGCCTGTTTTAAAGAGCGGCGAATGACTTTTCGCGCTTTGGCGATTTGGTTTCTTGCCGTGTTAGGTGAGATATTTAATTGGGTGGCAATTTCGAAAACAGAGAGTTCTTGTTCTTTTCTTAATTTATAAACAATTTTACATTGCTCGGGGAGCTGCTCAATTATTCCATGTATATATTCTTCCAGGAATTTGGCCTCAATAAAGGATTCGTCCTGCGTTGAATACTGTTGATCATATAAGCTATTGGAGACCAAAAGTTGCTTTCTTCTTTTTTCTTTGGCGATCTGCTTAAAAACGCCAAATTTGCAAGCTGTAGCCAAATAAGCGCCTAGATGGTAAATCTCTACTATATCCCTTTTATCCCAAAGCCGTAAAAATACCTCCTGTACAATTTCTTCTGCTGCTTCTTTACTTCCACAGTAATGATAAGAAATAGCAAATAAGATTTCCCAATTGCGTTCATAAATTTCAGTAAAAGCCTTCTGGCTTCCCTCTCTCAAAAGATGCAACAGTTGTTCCTCCGTATGTGAATGAAAGCTTGAAATCATATATAACCAAAATAATGTTACTTTATGCGGCAGTGAATTCAGTGCGTCAAAGTTAAAGAAAATATAATTAAATATTTAAAAATTAGAGTTTTTCGCCTCGTTTTGAGACCTGCAACATGCTTTTTAGTAAGGCTCTTTCTTTGTTATCCAAGCTATGTTTAAAGCGTTTCTCTTTTTACAACACAGTCGAATTTAGGGTTGCCATAAAGTAAAGCTGCATTCGAAATAATATTCTCCGGAAAATATTTGTTCAATTGTAAAAATAGCAATATGTTTGAACATATGAACAATATACCACTTTTAAATCACGACAGCAAAATACCGCTTCACCTACAGGCGGAAGAACAATTGAGGAAATTGATAACGGAAAATCATTTCAGGGAGGGTGACCTTTTCCCAAAAGAGATGGATCTCGCAAGGCGTTGGGGTATATCGAGAAACACACTCAGACAAGCGATGGGCAATCTGGTCAATGACGGATTATTGGAAAGAAAAAAGCGAATGGGCACCACGGTAAGAAAGAAGATGATTACAACCAACCTCAACAGTTGGCTCAGTTTCACACACGAAATGGAGGACAAAGGAGTATCGTTTAAAGATCTGATAAACAAGGTGTCTTTTATAAAATCAAACCAAAGCATATCAAAGTATCTGCAAATTGATGCTGGTAGTTCAGTCCTTCGTTTAGAGCGAGTTAGAGGTACAGGTAGAAACCCCATGGTTTATTTTGAGTCCTTTTTTCATCCAAGAATTGGTTTGACAGGCAAAGAAGATTTTAAACGCCCCCTTTATGAGATGTTGGATGAATCTTTTCATATAGTACCCGTTTATTCGCAGGAAGAAATCAGAGCCTTAGTAGCCAATGAAAAAATTTCCGATCTTCTAAAAATTAAAAAAGGCGTTCCCGTTCTCGAACGCAAACGCTTGGTACTAGATTCAGGAAGGCGGCCTATTGAGTTCAATAATTGTTATTATCGAAGCGATTGGTTTACTTATAATATAGAAATAAAACTCCCCGGATAAATGAGAATACATCATAAATATATAGGTCTTGATGTGGGTGGAAGCCATGTTACTGGAAG
>NZ_JBNQGD010000153.1:0-54258 GCF_050436765.1 Arachidicoccus sp.
AAATTATAGTTTTCCTTTATCATCAGGCCCCAGCTGGGTTGGGGTGGCTGCACACCAAGGCCAAGAAAGCTCAATCCCGCTTCTATCACAATAGCAGAGGCAAAATTACTTGCGGCAATTACCATTACCGGACCAACAATATTAGGTATAATATGTCTTATAATGATTCGACTATTGCTAAATCCCAGGACCTTGGCAGCTTCAATGTATTCAAGTTTTTTAATTGCCAAAACCTGTCCTCGAACGAGTCTCGCAACACTTACCCAAAGTGTAAGACCAACGGCAACAAAGACCTGCCAAAAACCTTTCCCCAATAACAATGTAATGGCAAAAACCAATAGCAGTGTAGGGATAGACCAAATCACATTAATCAACCAAAGCACAAAATTATCGACACGGCCGCCAAAATATCCGGCAATTGCGCCCAAAAAGACTCCTAATGTGAGCGAAAGAAAAACAGCAATTAGGCCGACTGCAAGACTTACACGCGTGCCTAATAACAGACGGCTCACAATGTCTCGTCCAAATTTATCCGTTCCCAAATAAAAAGTTTCTTTGCTTACAGCGGGTTGCATGACCTTATTGGCCGAAAAAAATAGTGTCTCACTCACCCCTTCATCTATATATTTTTTTATCACATATCCTGAATCATTTTTTTGATACGCAACAATAGGCAACAATTGATAATCTACCTCTTTGCCAAATAATAAACGGTGAAAAAAAGAAATATCAGCAGCGTTTCGTTCTTTTTTTAGTCGCAGAAACTCCATAGAAAAACCTGGCCTTTGATTGGCAATTTCTGTAGTCATACGATTGCAATTAGGGGAGCTATCTGGTGCCAAGAGGTACGCAAACACAGAGATAAATATAGAAAATGAGATAATAATCAGTCCGAAGAAAGCACCTTTATTTTTCAAAAGGCGTTTAAATACAGATCGGCTTCTTTTATTATGTTCTTCCATAAAGTGAAGATAAATCAATGATAGCAAAATTAGAGAACCGAAATGTGATTAATTGAAGCTAAGTGGAGGTCGTTCCCTGACTTTCGCACCCTAAAAAGAAATGCATTATATCTAACTTTTAACGAAGGCGATAGTTTTCCACTATATTTTTAACGTACCTTTGCATCACCTTTCAAATAAAACTTTTTGAAATGAAGAAATTACATATTGTTGCATTGGTGGTGATTGCTGTAGTAATAGCGTTATTAATAAGCCAGCTGGGAAGTTTTTCTACTTATGAAACGGTCGCTTCAGCTAAGGCCAAGATGGGCAAAACTGTTACAGTAATCGCAAAATTAGAAAAGCAAACTGTTAAATATGATCCGATAAGAAATCCAAACTACTTAACGTTTCAGGTTGAAGATACTTTGGGCAATAAAATGAATGTCGCTTACTATTTCGAAAAGCCTACAGATATGGAAAAATCTGAACGTATCGTATTGAAAGGAAAGATGGATCAAAATGGCGTTTTTCAAATAAAAGAACAAAGTGGAATACTGCTTAAATGCCCATCTAAATACAAAGACAACCCAAATGCAATGAAAGAAAGTTTAAGCGTAAAGGCTGTTTTATGACCTATGTTTTATTCAATAAGATATTGAATAAAAACCTTCTATTATTCAATTTGTAAGCATACATTGATATGACATATACAGGCGAGCATTTAATCCCTGGAGAACTGGGGCACCTTGCAAGCATAGTTTCGCTGGTAATTACACTTATCGCTACTATCGCGTTTTACAAATCAAACAAGGCCATACTTCCGGAAGAAAAAAAGAGCTGGCTAAAGCTGGCAAGAGCAGCGTTCATATTAGAAGTGGTGGCTGTAATTACGACTATCGCATGTATTTATTTCATATTATCTCACAACCTTTTTGAATATTTCTACGCCTGGGACCATAGTGACAAGACCCTTCAACCGGAATATATTTTCAGTTGTTTGTGGGAAGGACAGGAAGGTAGTTTCTTGTTGTGGACATTTTGGAACTGTGTATTGGGTTGCATCCTAATGATTCGGGCCAAAAAATGGGAAGCACCGGTAATGACGGTTATCAGTTTCGCACAATTTTGCCTGGCGACTATGATTATTGGTGTATATGTTTTCGGGTTAAAGGTCGGTAGTGATCCATTCTTACTAATGCGCCAAAAAGGAATATTAGATAACGCCCCCGTATTTATAGATCAGGCAACAGGATTATTCAAACAAAATTATCTTCAATTTCTAAGAGATGGACAAGGGTTAAATACAACCTTGCAAAACTATTGGATGGTTATACATCCGCCTATTTTATTCTTGGGCTTTGCCTCTACAATTGTTCCGTTTGCCTATGCCTTCGCTGGCTTGACCAACAAAGATCACAGTTGGACAAAATATTCCATTTCCTGGGCAGCCTTTTCCGGAGGTGTTTTAGGATTAGGTATTATGATGGGTGCTGCTTGGGCTTATGAAAGCTTAAATTTTGGTGGTTTTTGGGCCTGGGATCCAGTCGAAAATGCATCACTGGTTCCTTGGATAATAATGGTGGCTGGATTGCACACCAATATGGTTTACAAAAACTCTAAGTATTCACTCAGGACAACTTATCTTTTCTATATACTATCATTCAGCCTGGTACTTTACGCCACTTATTTAACAAGAAGCGGCGTGCTGGGCGACACATCGGTACACTCCTTTACCGGAGCAGATATGAGCATACAGCTCATATCCTTTATATTAATTTTCTTTATTCCGGCGATGATATTATTTTTCATCAGGAAAAAAGACATGCCGACCATTAAAAAAGAAGAGAGCCTTTATAGCCGGGAATTCTGGATGTTTATCGGTTCATTAATACTATTTTTAGCTGGCATCATTATCATTGGAAAAACATCGATACCCGTCTTCAATAAAATATTTGGGACAAAAATTGCACAACCCGAAGACGTATTGTTTTCTTACAATCAGATACAAATTTTTATTGTTTTTATTATAGGCGCTTTGACTGCTTTTGTACAATATTTTAAATATAAAGACACGACAAAAGCATATTTAAAAAGCAAATTACTTTTACCAACAATTATCTCTTTACTAGTAACCATCGCCTTTTGTTCCGTTGTAAAAATCGACTACCTTGAACACGGTGTAGGCTTTTTGGTGGCTATTTACATCGCGCTTTTCTCCGCTTTTTATGCCGTCATTGCAAATATTAGCTATATTTTCCTGGTATTAGGTGGAAAAATAAAAACAGTAGGTGCTTCTGTCGCACATATAGGATTTGGCTTGGTGCTTTTGGGCGTTCTTTTATCATCTAGTAAAAAACATATTCTTAGTAAAAACACAACCGGTATCCCTTTGTTTGAAAAAACAAAAACAGAAGATCCAGCCGAAAATATTACCCTATTTAGAGGCTTGCCTATTGATATGGGAAAATATATGGTGACATTTGTAGGAGACTCCATGAATACAAGGGCTAAACAACGTGTATTTACTATTCATTTTCAAGACAAGAAAACAAAGGAAGAATTCACACTACATCCTTATTGGTTAAAAAATAATCGTCAGGCAGAAGGCTTTGGTGCAACCCCTAATTCAAAACATTTTTGGAATAAGGATATTTACGCCTATGTAAGTTCCTGGCAACAGCAGGGTACGGACACCACTACATTTAGAGCATCGGAAATAAAAGTAGGTGATACAACTTTTTACTCTAATGGCATGTTGGTTTTAAACAAAGTTGATGTCAATAAGCCCAACGAAAAGTATCCTACAATTACACCTGACGAGATGCTGATGACGCTGAACATGGCAGTGATTTCAAAAGACGGCAGCAAATTCCCGGCGACTCCAATGGTATTGATAAAAAAAGATAATGCGAAGGTTATTCCCGATACGGTAATGGCACAAGGCTTGGTCATAAAATTCAACAAAGTACTCAATGACAAAGACGGAAAATTAGAAATAGGTGTCAAAGAAAGCAATTCCTTGAACGACGCACTTACGCTTAAAGTAATCGAATTTCCATTTATAAGTGTGCTATGGATAGGCGTAATCGTAATGGTGATTGGGTTCTGGATGAGTGTATATCAGGGAGTGCGGAAATTAAAGGCGCGATAAAATTCGTTGCACCCATCTATTTAAGTTGGGTTGATAGATCGTCTATTAAAATTTAATCTTTAAAAAATGAAACAGCTAAAAAATATTTTATTACTTGTTTTGCTCTCTGCATTTACGTTTTCTCAAACAATAGCACAATGCGCGTTGTGCACCAAGACTGCGGCACAATTGGGTGATGGACCTGCTAGCGGATTAAATAATGGCATCCTATATTTGATGAGCATTCCCCTTTGCCTATTATTCTATATTGGTTATAGATGGTATCAACGCGAGCGGTTTATCGTAAAGAATGAAAACCCTAATCCAAATCCTTAATATAGCTACTTAGCCAAAGCCGTAGTATTTTTTGTCTTAATTTCTTTACTTAAATTTTCAGCCCATTTTATCAGCACATTTTTTTGATCCACTGTCAGCCTTGCGTCACTATGGATTAAATTATACGATGTCAAAGGCATACCATCGTTCTTGATTTCTTTCACAACCTCGTCTATCTTATGCGCCTGTTTTTTTAACGTATAACCTGCAAACTCGTCAAAGTTCAAATGTCTTTTCCCATCATTCACGTGCTTAGCTAAATACCAAGTAGTTGGCTGTATTTTATTATACCAAGGGTAACGAGTGTTGTTGGTATGGCAGTCGTTACAGGCAACTTTTAGAATCGTCTGTACATCATGAGGCACTTCATAGTGTAGTGCGATCGCATTAGGCGTAGGTGCCGAAGAAATATTTTTTACCGGATGAAAAAACTGAATAGCAATAAAAACGATTACTAACAGCATCAATATTTTCTTAGCCATAAGACAACTTTTAATTTAATCTAATAAAGGAACGAAAATAATTCGTTTCTTTATTAATCATTTACAAATATGGGAAAATGTCACACCCTTTAACCCCATCAATTTTGCGCAAATGCATCCAATGCATGCGTGGGCTTGCCATCATTGCCCCAGGCACTCAACGGATAATGACTCCAACTTCTCGCGCCTTCCGGCTCCCAATAAATAATGCCCAAACCTTCGTTATTCGGCACCTGTCGTACCTTCTGTTGCACTGCCATTAGCATATCATACGTATTTTGCGGTTGATCGTCTTCACCGCCCACTTCCACCACCATTACTTCCTTGCCATATCTTGATACCATATCCTTCAAATTATTTCCAAGATCATCAATAGATAAAGTATAATCCGGCTTTCCCGGTAGCCAATAAGGGTAATAAGACATGCCAATAACGTCGTACTTTGCATGATGCACTGTTGCACTGTCGAACCAGGTTCTAAAACGCTGATTATTATTGCCTTGATCTATATGCAAAATCACCTTAGTAGTTGGACTAACAGCTTTTATAGCATCATACCCTTTATTTATCAACTGCACCAGGCTATCCCAGTGATCTGTTGAGCCTTCTGGATAAATCATACCACTTGCGATTTCATTACCCACTTGCACCCACTCGGGTGTTACACCATTGTTTTTTAGCCCTTGCATCACACCATACGTATAATTATAGACATCTGAAAGCAAATGAAAGAAATCATCACCCACCCACCCAGCAGGTTTTACCTGCTTTGACGGATCTGCCCAACTGTCACTATAATGAAGATCTATCATCACACGCATACCCCATTTTTTTGCGCGAACTGCCATAGCAATTGTTTCAGCAGTACTACAATGTCCGCTTTGTGGGTTATTGGAAGGATTTACCCAGGCCCTTAAACGAACAGTATTAATACCATGATCTTTCAATATTTGAAAACAGTCCTGTGCTATTCCTTTGTCATTATAAAAAGTATAACCACTAGCTTCCATCTGCGGTAGCCAACCAATATCCGCACCTTTTACAAATGTCGATCCACTCGAATCAGTTGTGTCATCAGGTAGCTTTTTATTGGAGGAAGTTTTTGCGCAGGAATAATTTATCAACAAAATAGCAGAAAGAAAAATGGAAACAATTATTTTAGAGAAATTCATCTTATTTGGTTTTATTATTTTGCAATAGATAAAGTTAAGTAAAATAAAAGTAGTGCAAAAGGAACCATTTTCCGGTATAAACTTCGAAAAAGAACAAAGTAATTTTGCCATCTTTAAACTCAATCAATTGCAATATCTTCGCTGTAAATAATTTCTACTTGCAGGCAATAGTTTATAAATCTACAGGAAGCTGGTATATTGTACAAGCCAGTAATGGCAATACTTTCAATGCAAGGTTGAAAGGGGTTATGAAGTTAGATGGCATTACCTCAACAAATCCTATTGCTGTGGGCGATGAAGTGAATGTAGAAGAAGATACCGAAAGCGAAAAATCGGTTATCATCACGAAAATATTAGACAGAAAGAATTATATCGCACGCATCTCCCCACACAACAAAAACCAACACCATATTGTAGCGGCGAATCTAGATCAAGTATTACTTTTTGCCACCTTAAAAAATCCAAAAACATCTTCCGGTTTTATCGATCGCTTTTTGGTTTCCGCCGAAGCCTTCCACGTGCCGGCCATTATTGTTTTTAATAAAATAGATTTATACAAAAAGAAAGAGTTGGAGTTGTTGCAACAGATGAAGAAAACCTATTGTGCCATTGGCTACAATATTATCGCTCTAAGTATGGAGACCAAGGAAGGTTTGAGTAATCTGCAAGATATATTAAAAGATAAAACCACTCTATTAAGCGGACATTCAGGCGTAGGTAAATCTACTTTTATCAACAACATCTTTCCGGAGAAAAATTTGCGCACCCAGGAAGTAAGTGATTGGAGTGGTAAAGGGCTACATACCACCACTTTTGCCGAAATGTTTAACTTGCCTTTTGGCGGAAGAATTATTGATACACCCGGTATTCGTGAATTCGGGCTGGTGGATATTGAAAAAGCAGAACTCTCTCATTATTTTCCGGAAATGCGCGCATTGATCCATAGTTGTAAATTTAACAACTGCATGCATATTGAAGAGCCCGGTTGTGCCGTGACAGCAGCGGTAGCCAAAGGAGTCATTTCTGTAGAACGCTATATTAGCTACCGAAATATTTTAGACACGATGGACATCAAAAATTATTAGTTGAAGCTTACTCTACTGTCTTCACTTCCTTATACCAATCAGCATAAATCAAATAACTATCTGCAATACGTTCGATTTCGTGCTCAATTAAATTTGGTGAGATTTCTTTTATTTTTTGGGCAGGCACTCCACCGTAAATGCTCCCTTCTTCCACAATAGTATTTTTCAAAACCACCGCACCCGCAGCAATAATCGCATTGGAGTGCACAATACATCCATCCATTATAATGGCGCCTATGCCCACCAACACATTATCTTGAATCGTACAGCCATGAATAACAGCATTGTGTCCGATAGAAACATTATTGCCAATCGTAGTGGTGGTTTTTTGATAAGTACAATGTATAATTACCCCATCTTGCACATTTACTTTATTGCCTATTTTTATACTGTTTACATCGCCGCGGATTACTGCATTGAACCAGACACTAGAATTTTCTCCAATTTCCACATCACCAATAATAGTCGCATTTGGCGCAATATAAATATTGTCTCCTAATTGTGGTGTTTTACCTCTTACAGAAAGAATCATTCGAATAACGGTTTAAAAATGATGAATTATGACTGTCTCTTATGTACCATTTTGATTTTACAATTTTTACCATTAAGACCTGTGAGCTGCACTTTAATCTTTTCTATTATAACAGTTTTACAATTGCTTCAAAAGTTTGTTCGTCCGCCCAATCCTCGGGAACAAATTTTTCACCTGTAACAGCTTCGTACAGTTCTATATAACGTTTAGAAATGGTGTCAATCCACTCTCCAGACATTTCAGGAACTACCTGCCCTTCTTTGCCCATAAAATTATTCTCTATCAGCCACTCCCGGACAAACTCCTTACTTAATTGCTTTTGACGCTCGCCACTCAACTGCCTCCCCTCAAAACCGTCCAGATAAAAATAGCGCGAAGAGTCGGGCGTATGAATTTCATCCATTAAAATAATTTTGTCCCCGATTCTACCAAACTCATATTTGGTGTCAACTAAAATAAGCCCACGGGCTGCAGCCATCTCTTTTCCTCGCGCAAATAAAGCTAAGGCATATTTTTCCAAAATATTCCAATCTTCCATTGTTGCCAAATTTTTAGCAATTATTTCTTCTTTGGAAATATCTTCATCGTGCCCCTCATCGGCTTTTGTAGAAGGAGTAATAATAGGTGTGGGAAAAAAATCATTTTCTTTCATCCCTTCCGGCAAATGCACACCACATAAAACGCGCTTACCACTTGCATAGGTCCGCCAGGCATGGCCTGTAAGATTACCACGCACCACCATCTCTATTTTAAAAGGAATACATTTTCTACCCATCGAAACATTAGGAGCAGGATTCGCGGTAAGCCAGTTAGGGCAAATATCTTCGGTTGCTTTCAACATATGAGCAGCCACCTGATTCAATACTTGTCCCTTGTAAGGAATTGGTTTTGGCAAAATAACGTCGAAAGCCGAAATGCGGTTGCTGGCAACCATTATTAATGTATCTTCTCCAATGGTATAAACATCGCGCACTTTGCCTTTATAAAAATTTGTTTGCTTAGGAAAATGAAACTGGGGCATAAAAAACTAAAATATTTTGAGCCACAAAATTAGCTCAAATGTTGCATAGTTGGAGGAGAATAAAATGAAAGGTAAAAATTGAATCTTCAGAACCCTTTAAAATGATCTACTCCTGGTTTTAATGCGTAGCTTTTTGCTGCGCAGCCAAGGAAAAACTAACGAAGCAAATATAATTAGGCCATACTTATGCTCACAAATTTTGGATCTCCTTAGGATAATGAATCGGATGCGTTCTTTCCACGATAAGTTTCGAAGCAACATTAAAAGTAGCTTGTTGCTTTATATCAGCAGAAGACGCACCTATCTTTAAAGTGTATATTCCTTTGTCCGCAATCCAAGCGTTATCATCCTGCTCAAAGGATGCCAGATCCGCCGGTGTAACCGTAAAATGAATGGTTTGGGTTTCGCCCGGTTGCAGCAACTTTGTTTTTGCAAATGCTTTCAATTCTTCTTCCGGTTTCTGCAACTTCCCCTTAGGTGCAGAAATATACAGTTGCACCACTTCTTTTCCCGCGCTTTGTCCATCATTTTTTATGGTAACGCTTGCAGCAATCTGATTATGAAAACTGGAAGAACTTATTTGTAAATTACCAAAATCAAAATGGGTATAACTCAACCCATAACCAAAAGGGTATGCAGGCTTCACATCAAACGTATTAAAATACCGATAGCCGACAAAGATTCCTTCTTTGTAATCTACTTCCCGGTTGGTGGAATTACTGCCAAAAATAGCGTTACGCGCTTGCTTTGGAAAGGTCGTGCCGGGGAAATTTTCTGCCGATGGTTCATCAGAATATTTCATAGGAAAGGTAACTGCAAGCCTTCCAGAGGGGTCTATTTTTCCACTCAAGATATCCGCAACGGCATTGCCGGCTTCTAAACCAGGCTGCCATGCTAACAATATGGCATCAACATCATCGCGCCAACTTGCCACCTCCATTACACCCCCAATATTTAAAACAATAACCACTTTTTTACCCTTCGCGTGAAATGCCGTAGAGATATTTTTAATCATTTCTCTTTCGCTATTTTTCAGGGTAAAATCGCCGTCAATAGGACGATCACTACCTTCGCCTGCATTTCGGCCAATGGTGATAATGGCCACATCATCATTATCGGCCAATGCATCAACAGAAGCTGTGGTTGATTGAGGGTCGATCATGTAGCCACTATTTTTCAATCCTTCTGCGAGGGAAATAACCTAAGGCTTGTGCTCGTCACCACTTCCAGTGCCGTTAGCGATAGTATGATAAGATGCGTCGCCAAGCAGTGCAATCTTGGTAGGGGCCTTTTTTAAGGGCAAGGCTTCCCCTTCATTTTTCAATAAAATCATCCCCTCAGAAGCCGCCATACGGGATATTTTCGCATGCGCTTCTATATTCGGCTTTTGGGAGTACTTATATTTTTTGAATGCAGGAGATTTCACAATCAAGGCCAGTACACTTGCAACATTTCTATCAATAGATTTTA
Source organism: Arachidicoccus sp. (assembly GCF_050436765.1). NCBI lineage: Bacteria > Pseudomonadati > Bacteroidota > Chitinophagia > Chitinophagales > Chitinophagaceae > Arachidicoccus > Arachidicoccus sp. Next base: position 10,173 of record NZ_JBNQGD010000153.1, read on the forward strand.
TGGAAAGGGTGCCATTTTTAGCGGCAGCAATAATCGCATTGTATTGCCCTTCTGTTCCCGGCATAAGTAAATCGCTACCCGCTTTTATCTGTTCTACCGGGTGCCTTCCGCCACCCCAATCGGTCATTACCATACCTTTGAAGCCCCATTCTTTTCTCAACACAGTGGTGTTTAAATCATAATTTTCCGAAGTATAAATTCCGTTTACTTTGTTATAAGAATTCATCACTGTCCAGGGCTGCGATTTTTTCACGGCAATTTCAAATCCTCTCAAATATATCTCTCTTAATGCCCGTTCGCTTATGAGTTCGTTTAAAGTTGTCCGATCGGTTTCTTCGTTATTTGCAACGAAATGTTTGATAGAGGTCCCTACACCATTAGATTGAATCCCGTTGACCAACGCCGCTGCTATATTGCCAGCAATCACAGGATCTTCGGAGTAGTATTCAAAATTTCTTCCGTCTAAAGGGTTGCGTTGAATATTCATCGCAGGAGCAAGTATGACATCTACACCAAACTCTTTTATTTCATTGCCAAAAGCTTTTCCCACTTTATAAACCAAAGCCGTATCCCAGGTGGAAGCTAGTAAAGTTGCCACCGGAAAGCCTGTAGCATAGTATGTTTTAGAGCTATCATTATTTCTTATCGGATTAATCCTTACGCCAGCGGGGCCATCAGATAAAACTAATGATGGAAGTTTTAACTGGATAAGAGGAAAAGTCGTACCTGCCGCGCCGGGAACTTTTTCGCGGGCCGTTTTAGATGCACCCTCCAGATTAAAATCATTGCCTACTAATAAACGCGCCTTTTGTTCCAAGGTCATTTTAGAAAGTATAGACTGAACGAGTTGCCGATTGGCAGACTGGGCAAGAAGACAAGAGCCAGATAAAAGTAAAGACACAATAAGTGAAAACTTTTTCATGCATTAATTTTTATTCAACGATAAAAAATATAATTACTTTTTATAAGTAACCTAACAGGGTAAGTACCTCTATCATTAATCTAAGAAAGCCACTATAGCAATATTTACCGCCTTAAAACTGTATAGATTTAGCATAATTATGATCCTTAAAGATAAGTATTTATATAGAATATCACATTCAAAATCCATCCTCGTAAAAATACCCTCAATATATGTCAGCATAACCTAGAGAAATGAAGATTCTGCGAAGCACAAAATTAAAATAGCCGGTGCCCTCGTCGGTTTTTGGCCGACATAAAGTACCGGTTGGTGACTCCAGGCTTGCTAAGCAAGAAGCTATATGCCCAAAACTACTTTAAGTTTACCATAGCCACTGCGACTTACAGGCAGCCGCACATCATTACGCAATACAACACAATACTGATCTTTTTCATACAAATCTACTTTATGAATATGTTGCACATTTACCAAACAAGAACGGTGAACACGGACAAATTGGTGCATCGGTAACTGTTGCTCAAAATTGTTCATTGTTTGATGTTTGAGATAATATTTATCGTGGGTATGTACTTTTACATAATCGTCTGCTGACTCTAAGTAAAAAATTTCAGGTAGTGGTAAGATTTTAATATTGCCATTCATCTTTACGACTATTCTTTGCATTTGCTCCGGCAATTGAAGTACTTTTCCCCTCAAATCTTCTGAGTTATTATCCTTTTGCTGACGTATTTTTTGAAGCGATTTACTTAACCTTTCCGGGTTAAGCGGCTTCAATAAATAATCCAGCGCATTGACTTCAAATGCTTTAAGCGCATATTCATCATATGCAGTTGTAAAAACCACACGTGGTGGATTTTCCAGCAATTCCAGCATCTCAAATCCGGTAATTTTAGGCATTTGAATGTCCAGAAAGATCAGATCCGGTTGAAGGTCTTGAATAGCTTTTAACGCTTCAAAACCATCACCGCATTCAGCAACAATTTCAATATCTTTTTCAGCCTCTAAAAGCTCTAGCAATAAAGAACGAGCCAATGGTTCATCATCGATAATAATTGTACGCATAAAACATTTTTAAAAATTCAAATATTATTTCTTATAGGAATGGCGATCGTCGCCATAAAAGTTTGCAACGGCGAACTTTCATCACTTCTCGTAGACTCCAATGGTTGTACTTTCTGTTCTATTTTTAATAAATCATTTCTTGCAAACAATAAATACAATCTTCTTCTAATGGACTCCAAGCCAAAACCCGTTCCCTTTGTGGCTACAGCGTCCAAATCGTAGGGGTTAGTAATACTGAAAACGAGTGCATCCTTTTTTCTTATCACTTTAATTACTATATGCACGGAACCAATAGTCCCATACAAACCATATTTAATCGCATTCTCGACTAATGGTTGTAACAAAAAAGGAGGTATTTGTATTTCATCACAATCTATTTCAATATACTCCTCTATGACTAATCTATGTCCAAAGCGCACTTGTTCAATAGCCAAATACAATTTCAGGTCACTTAATTCTTCTCGAAAAGTTATAAAGGTATCATCCTCTTTTCTCAGGGTGCTGCGCAGATAATCGGACAACTGTTGTATCATATTCCTCGCATTCTTAGGGTCACGGCCAATAAGTGCATTAATAGAATTCAAACTATTAAATAAAAAATGTGGCTGTAATTGTTGCCGCAATTTATATAGTTCAGCTTCTTTCCTTAACTGTTGGGCCTGTTGCTCCTCAATAATAGAAGCGCGTGTCTGATTAAGTTGATTGGCTAAAAAATTAATAGCACTAAAACAGAATAAGATTACCCATCCCACAAATCCACGCATAAAAAAACTCGTTTGCCAAAGCGCAACATAGTTTTTTTGTGTAGCAAAGAGATCAATTAAAGCATAGCGACAAAAATAAATCCACAACAACGCAAAAACTATATTCTGAAAAATCATCACCACATAATCTGCTCGGGAGGAAAAATTAAAAGATCTTGCATATTTAATAAAGAAGAATAAACCATACAATAACAAACTACTTCCCAAAGCATCAACCAACGATATTTCTAAAGGAATGGTGTTGATGAAATATAACCAATAGAACTGCGCACACGCTATCATCGCAAGAAAGATGGCTCCCCTACTTTTTATATTTATGCGGCGAAGTTTTATTTGTATCAATAGCTCTTATTTAAACCTTAATATGCATTTGTTTATTAGTTCATAATCTCTACACCACCACAAAAAATACTACCACGCAAAATGAGTGTTTTATCTTGAACATTTCCTGCAACCGATCTTCGTTTATCCTCAATGCCGCCCATAAAAGCGGTAAGTTCATTTTGGATATTCCAATTAGAAGGAACAATAATTTCCGCGCCGCCAAAAGTTACCGATACAGTAAGAATTGCCTTGTCTTCCATGTCCGCCTGCGTAAGATTTATTTTCCCGCCTCCGAAGGCACAGTTAATAGTGCCTCCTTTGAATGTCTTGGTAAACATCACTTTCTCGCTACTGCCAAAAACGGAATTAATATCAATTACATCTTCACTACTATTGTCAGAGATTTTTGAGCCCTTATTTTGGTATTGATTTTCGAACTTATTAAAATAACGATGTCTTCTATCAAGACGATGCATCCCTACTCTACAGCGTCTCGGGCTATTTCTATTAATGATTATAAAGAATCCCAATAAAATGAGCATTACGGGCAAAGCGTACACACTCATATTCTCTCCAATTTTATCATTATCTCTCAATAAGAAATAAACACCAACAATAATAGGCACTAACCATCCGCCACCGCAAAATCGATGCTTTGCTCCAACAAAAAAACCTGCTAAAATTAAAATCATTGGCCAATCAAAGAGCCAGGAAGGAAACCAGCCTTCCGTTTGAGGTAAGCGGCTCAATAATATAATTATACCGGCAATGATAACAATTAATCCCGCCAAACCATTGTTGTGATTTTTGCGCATTGGAAAATCATTCCATTTATCAAAGCGTGACGCTTGATAATCGCTTCCCATCTCTACTTTCTTTTCTTCGTTTTCCATTATTCAAAATTTTATAATACAAATGTACATCGACTATTCTTCAACTTAAAAAGCATTTTCGATGAGTTAGAGTTATTAGTCGGTGAATGAACCACAGTCAAAAAAAAGGTACGCAGTGGTGCATACCTTTTAAAAATGTTGAAAATTGATAATGCTCAACTATTACATTTAAGTGAATCAGCAAAAAAACTAAATGTTTTGACTTCGTGCTTCACTACGATTTGCTAACTGCCTGCTGGAAGTCGGCAATCTTACTACCCATTGGACATGTATACTCGCAAGTCTCATTCGAGGTTTTTAGAGTCTTATACTGACTATGCAAAATGTCAAAATAATCAACGACTTATATTCCAAAAACCAAAGATTTTTGGGTTTAGCGGCTCATTAAATAAAAGTATTCATAATGCTGTTGTTGGTTATAATCATCGATGTTGCTTGTTCATGGCTGCCTATTACGTGGTCATGCTCTTTCTCATTACCCCAGCAACTGCGAAACAACACTACTATTATAACCATTCCAATAACGGTGATAAGAAGTGTTTTAAGGAAACTGTTACTCTTTTGCATTTGAAAAGTATTTGATTGTTGATGAATATTATTCGCCTCTTCCGTTGGCGAATGCGCGCCCGAAAGTAATAAACTTAAGCCTAAACTTGCAGGAATTATACTAAGAAATCCGGGTTTATTCTTCGCGAGGAAATTATTTATCGATTCAGAACTGCCGCCTTCTTCTATAATATTTTTACCAATACTACCTAATGACGCAATAGCTGAAGCATCAAACAATTGACGCGTACTGCTATTCTTAATGCCTGCAAAGGAAGCGATTTTTTCGACAATATGATGCAAACTGCCACCAAATACATCAAATAAAAAGGAGCTTGACTGTGTAATGTTAGTTTCAGCATTATTTTCTCCTATAAGCCCGTTAAGATGGTGGAAAGATTGATTGTTGAAAATATTTTTAGATTCGCTGATAATGGTTGGCAAAAAAGAGGGTTCATTTGTAATTTTATTGCTCATACCGCCAAAAATTGTTGGTACAATTGCCGATACCGCCTTAGAAAGGTCTTCAAGTTTTTCACCCATTTTTTCCGCGGCTTCTTGCAAAAAACTTCCCTCCAAATGTGATTTAGCGTAGTATAAAATTTTGCTATCCATAGTTGTTTTTTTAAGGGTTAACAAACATATTTACAGGGTTGGATTTAACATTTAATAAAACAAAAACTAAGCCAAAGGGCTTGAAAAGCAATATTGTATATAAAAAAGCAACTTCCAGAATCTGAAAGTTGCTTTATAAAAAATGACCACATAATAATTATTCTCGATCCCTATTATTCCGTCACCGAAAAAACAATTTTTTGTGTTTGGCGATAAGTAACGTCATGCCCATTCTGCACGGCCGGATTCCATTTACCACTTGTTTTAATGACACGTTCGGCTTCAGTACCCATACCATAGGCTGGTTTTGGTGTATGAATAGCTTTAACTTCCGATATGTTTCCATTTTTATCAATTAGAAAAGAAACTATTACGAAGTAGGTTCCAGTAGGCGCACCTTTTTCAGCAGGGATTCGAGAGTTCAAGTTCTTTACCAAATATCCTTGCCACGCTTTCGTACCACCAGGAAAGGTAGCGGGATGTTGTACGGATGTAAATTCTATCGCTGAATTTCTATGCGAACTGTCTTTATTATAATAATTAATTGTAAAGACATGCTGACCTTTATCTTTCGTCGTAATTTCTATCACACCATTTTTACCTTCCGCTCCATATTTTTCAATAGCTTTTTCACTTTTCAAAACATTGATACTGGCAATGGACGGAGGCGTTATTGTATTAATGACATCAAAATCTTTTTTTATTCCATCTACAAACACGAGAGGTGGTGTTCCTCTTTTAATATCGGTAACAGAAACCGTTTGTATTTTATTGGTATCATTGGCGCTTTTTACCTTATTTTTTGTTACAACAAGCACTACTCCGTCTTTGGCTCTATCACCATAAATAGCCCTTGCACCCTCATTTTTTAAGATACTTATGCTTTCTATTTTATTGGCGGGAATGGCACTTAATGCATTTTTATCTTTAGCAGGAAGTCCATCAATTACGTATAAAGGTTGACTTCCATCAGTAGAAAGTCTATATCCAAAAGATTTTTCAGACTTATTATCGGGCGGCAAATTTCCATCTTGTACCAACCGCAGACCCGTAATTCTCCCCTTTACCGGTACTAGTTGCAAAGTTGGATGCGAGGTTGTGTCTTTTTGCTGTTGCAAAACATTTATCAAATTCTGCATGGCGTTTTCGTTTTTCTTTACTTCCATTTTATGAGCACGAAAAGCAAATGCAAAAGTTACGCAACCCAATAATGGTAAAACCAGTAACCGGCGTAAATAACTATACTTCGGCTTTTTAGAATTAGTAATCATCAGTAATCTTTTTTTAATGGTAGAATAAAATAAAGGATGTGCGGGTTCGAAATTAAATTTCCCCATTTGTGTCCGTAATAACATCTGCGCAAAAGCCTCCCCATCGTTATTTTGCACGGCTTTTTTATCTGCTATAAATTCATGAATGAGCAGCAATTCTTTTTTCATAAAATAATAAATCGGATTCATCCAAAAAATGGCGCGCAGTATTTGGAAAAATATTTTATCAAGCGAATGTTTTTGGCGGATATGTGCCATCTCGTGCCTATAGATTTGTTCTCCAATAGCATCACCCAATTCTATATCATTACGCCAAAATAAGTTTTTCATAAAGGAGAACGGTGCGTTTTCAATATCGGTGTTGATGAAATCTATTCCTTCTACCTTCTGGCGCGGAAATGCTTTCTTTAATTGATATATTCTAACAACCCGAATCAAAATAAGTATAAGTAAAATCACCATTACCACAACAGAAGCATATAACAATAACTGTTGCCAGTCAGCCGTGGGCCCAGTTGAACCTACTACTACATCCGGAAGGCTTCCACCGTACATCAATCGCATCATTGCCAACATTTTTTCATTATTGCTACTTATATCAAACATACTCAAATGAAGCAGTGGCAATAAGAAACTAAGAGCTGCGGTGATTAATAAATAAAAACGATTGTAGGGATGGAAATTTTTGTTGCGTAATGCCAACAAATAATAGGCATAGAGAATACCGGAACAAACCACTACCTTGATTAAGTATAACACAATATTTTGCATAACACTCGTTTTTAGTATTTTAAAATAGGATTGCTTTAATTATTTCTTTAATTGCTTCAGTAACAATTCAAGGTCCTTCACACTCATCTCTTTCTCTTTCACCAAAAAGGACACTGCGTCTTTGTAGGAACCACTAAAATAATTACCCACTAAATTATTGAGGGATCCTTTGGAATAATCCTCTTTAGTGATAAGTGGATAATAGCGATGGGCACGACTAAATACCTCATAACTCACAAACTCTTTTTCAATCAAAATTTTTAAAATAGTCGCTACTGTATTGGTGTGCGGTTTTGGCTCAGGCATCTGATCTAAAATGTCTTTTAAGAAGCCTTGTTTAACTTTCCAAACTGCCTGCATTATTTGCTCTTCGGCCCTTGTTAATGTTCTCATTGTATATATTTTATTTATTTAGGTTTTAAATTAATAAATCAAATGTATACCTAATTTATTAGTTTACAAAATTTATTTTAAAAAAATGTCCAACACTACGATGAGTTGGACATTTTTCGAAAAAGTAGAATCAATATATTAGTGGTAATAAGGAGAGATTAGCCAATAAATAATAGGTCCTGAAACGGCAATATAAAACCAGAGCGGCCAAGTAATTCTTGCCATTTTTTTATGCTTTGCAAACTCACCGGTAAGCCCACGATAAGCCGTAAACAGTATAACAGGCAGCATTATAGCCGCTAATAGAATATGTGTTATCAGCAGTATAAAATAAAAAATACGAATAGCTCCTTCGCCTCCGAATTTAGTTTCACCGGCAAATAAATTATGCCCAATGTAGCAAATCAAAAATAAAACGGACAACACCAAAGCTGTAAGCATCATACGTTTGTGCAGCAAATACTTTCTACTTTTTACGGCCAACAAAGCGGCCAACAAAAATAAAGCAACGAATATATTGATAATGGCACTCAGTTTGGCAAATACGTGTGGGTTAAACCCGAGATTTACATTGGTAAGCTTATATTTTCCTAATGCAACAATAATACAGAAAGTAATCGTTGAAAACACCCCAATCAGCCATTTTGCTTTGCGGTCATTTTTTTGAATAGAAGGTTCTAGCATCTCATGTCTATTATAAATTATTTAGTAGCATCCTTTTGCTGGGGTTTTTTCTTAAAAATTAAACGCGCAATAATCATCACCAATACAAAGGCTATCAGCAGCATGACCCCCATTTCCACAGGGTCAAAAGGCAATGCGCTGGGGTGGGCTTTATCTTTTTCCACCATTAGTAAACTAATATCATGAGCGAGTTTCGGCAAGGATTCGACGGTATCCAGGCCATTGTAATAACCGCGTATATGAAAATCCCTATCAAGTAAAACAAACCGCGCCGTATGCGGGAAATAAGGACTTATAGGAATGGTATCATTATATTTATCAACCTTTAGTTGCTGAAAAATAAAGTTGTAAATAGAGTCTTTATTCCCGGTCAGGAACCACCAATTATCAGAATTAACACCATAATTATCGGCATATTTTTTTAGCCGCGTTACACTATCGCGGAGCGGATCAATCGTGAAGGAAAGAAATTGAACTCTATTGGCGCCAACTGCATCATTTTGAACTTGATTTCGCTCAAAGGAACGTTGCAGCTTAGCCATATTATGCGTAAGTATTGGGCAAATGGATGCGCAACCGGTAAAGAAAAAATCAGCAACAATGACCTTATCCTTAATATCATACAAGTTTACCGTATCTCCCAATTGATTGACCAAACGAATATTTTGTACTGTATGCCAAATGCTATCGGTCGAAATCTTGCCATTTTCTACTTTGGTAATTACGGAATCAAGTAAATACTTATTCGGTATTGTTACGGCATTCTCGCCTTCATATTTTAAACCAAAGTAACCGATTAGGGGAATTACCAATGCAATACAAATGGCCAATAGTGCTTTTTTATTCATCTCTCTTATCTTTTAACGATGATAGTTCATTGTGACGCATTGTTACAAAAAGGCCTAAGCAAATACAAACAATGTGTTCTATTGCGGGGCAAAGGTCCTATATAATTTTCATAAAAGTTGTTATAAGCACAACAAAAAACCATCTAAAGAATAGATGGCTTTTCAAAACATATTATTTGTCACATTATTTCGTTTCTGGAGTCGCTTCCGGCTTCGGAACATCCATATGATGTGTCACATCAGGATTAGGTTGTTCTTGAACAGGCATCATCAATTTAGCTCTTTCCACATGATAGGGTTCGAATCTTGCTCTTTCTCTTTTATAGGCACTGCCTTCATTTAAGAAAGCAAAAATGAACCAAATGAATAAAAGTGCAGGGATAGCTAATGACATTATCAGGTTCCGAACTTCATGGCGTAGATGCATAAAATAGCCAATAATATAAAAAGCCTTCCAAAGCATCAATGCTAAGACTATGCCCTTCACTAAATGCCGTTTAAGACTCTCTTCAGGCCAAGGCATCATGAGAAATCCAAACCCCAATTCTACAGCAGTCAAGATAGAAAGGTACAAGGTTATACGCCAGATCTCCCTCTTCACAGCTTTGGAGTCAAACGCGTGCGCATGCGTATGGCCGCCGCTTTCTAAGTTCGCTAAGTTTTCCATTGATCAATATAATTTTAAAACTGAATTATTATTTATTCTTATACAAGATAGAAACAAGTGAATACAAATACCCAAACCAAATCTACAAAGTGCCAATATAAACCTGCTTTCTCAATCATTAAATAATGGCCTTTTTGTTCAAATTTATTACGTAAAGTCATTATCAACATGATCGTATTAATAACCACACCAGAAAATACGTGAAATCCATGAAATCCTGTAATGGTAAAAAAGAAGTTCGTAAAATTACTCGTTGAGACAGTGCCGTCCGCATTAGGAAAAGGATTGCGACCCCACCAAGCACCTTCGTGAAATAAATGTGTCCATTCCCAAGCTTGGCAACTCAAAAACATTAAACCCCCGATGATAGTAAATATTAAATATCTTACCACATCTTTTTTATTCATTTCTTTACCTGCCTGCACCGCCAAAACCATGGTAACAGAACTTAAAATGAGGATAAAAGTCATTAAGCTCACAAACAACAATGGAGCAGGCATATGTAATCCGGGAAATTCGTCAAAAGCCTTATTCGCATCGGGCCAGCCAATAGTTGCAAAACGGGTAGTGCCGTACGCAATAAGCAAAGCGCCAAATGTAAACGAATCACTCAGTAAAAAGAACCACATCATCAATTTACCGTACTCAACTTTGTAGGGGCTGCTGCCGCCGTCCCATTTACTTGGTTTCTCAATATGTACTGCTGCTGTATTTGCCATAATAATTGATAATAAAAATTATTTTCTATTTAAGTTTTCTCTAAAGAATTTATACTAAGTTAAACTAAAAAATATAAACAGATAAATCCATAAAATATCTACAAAGTGCCAATAGGTAGCGACCATCTCTATGGGGGCGGCATCATATCTTTTCACTTTGGTACGGTACGCCCTGAAAAAAGTTATCAATAACGCTATCACTCCACCCAAAACGTGCAAAACATGCAATCCGGTAATAATACCTAAAAACGAGGCTGAAGCATTACTTCCTACCCCAAATATTTGAATACCTTGTTCATGCAACTCGGTAAAGCCATACAACTGTAATATGGCAAATAATACGCCTAAAGCTGCAGTAACCGTAATAAGAGTTCTATATTTTTTACGTTCGTGCGCCTTAAAACTTTTCACAGCCAGGTGAATCGTTAAACTACTTATCAATATCACGGCTGTAGAAACCCAAAAAATCTTTGGTAAAGAAAACTCCATCCAATTGGCGAAAGATCTTTTTACCACATAAGCACTCGTAAGTCCCGCAAACATCATCACAATGCTCGCAATCCCAATCCACAATAAAAATTTGTGTGGATGTAACCTACTTCTATTTTCTACTGCACTCACCATTTAATAAATTTTATTTACCGCAAATAACAATGCTAACAATACAATCGGTAAATATATATAGCTGCTAAACATTACCCGTCTCGCAGATTTTACATCCATATTAATATAGAGCCTTATGGATTGGACAACCATTCCCAAATTACACAAAAGGATAATTACAAAGCTAATCTTCCCTGCTATACTTCCTATGTCATTAATGGGTCTGGATCCTATACCTACAAAGGCAAGCATACCGACAGGAACCATCATCACCGAATAAATAACTGCTTGCAGGGCTGTTTTTTTTGTCGGCCCTTTTTCAGACGGTAATAACTTAAACCCCGCTTTACTATAATCGTTGTGTGCAACCCATGCAATGGCCCAAAAATGAGGAAATTGCCAAAGGAATTGGATGAGAAATAATATCCATCCGCCTGCCCAACTATTATCCCCGCCATGAGAGAATCCCGCTACCCAACCAATTAAACAGGGCAAAGCACCCGGAAATGCACCCACCAAAACCGCGATTGAACTTACTTTCTTTAAAGGCGTATAAATATAAGCATATAAAAAAAGACTAAAAACGGATAAAAACGCGGACTCCATATTAAAACAGGTCCACATCATCACTATCCCAAGTACGCCGGTAATAAATGCAAATCCTAATGCATGCTGGGCGGACATCCTTCCCGAAGCCACGGGTCTATTTGCGGTACGCTTCATCATGGCATCTGTACTTTTTTCCACTGCCTGATTGATCGCGTTAGCCGCGCCGGTCACCAACATCCCTGCTACAAAGAGCTCTATAATTTTTACCACATTCGACACTTGCGTGTTGGGTGATAAAAGATAACTTATGACACAAGAAAAAACTACCGTGAAACTCAAAGTGAATTTCATGAGCATCATATAATCCTTAACAGATTCAGACACTTTATAGGAGAAAGAATTTTCTTTATTCAAAAATCTAATTTTTACGCTAAGAGTATTTTATCTAAAACGCTACTACAGTCTTATTAAAACCTTCAATATCTATACTAATCTTCTATATTATCCTCTTGTCCTACAGGAACCGTTTGAGGAATATAATCGTGCCCATCCTTACTGTAATCATATGGCCAACGATGTACTTCAGGTATTTCACCAATCCAGTTACCATGCCCCGGATTAATAGGTGTAGTCCATTCCAATGAATTAGCCTTCCAAGGATTTTTCTTTGTTAATTTCCTACCCTTAAAAATTGAATGGAAAAAATTGAATAAGAAAAGAAACTGTGCTGAGAAGGTAATAATTGCAACGACACTGATAAATTTATTTACCTCCGCAAACTGTTTGAAACTTTCCCAGCTGCTGTAATCATAGTAACGACGTGGCATACCCGCTAAGCCTAAATAGTGCATCGGCCAGAAAATAAGGTAAGCGCCGACTATTGTAATCCAAAAGTGAATCGAGCCTAAAGTACTGTTCATCATTCTGCCATACATCTTAGGGAACCAATGATATACGCCACAGAACATGCCAAACATAGAGGCAACACCCATAACCAAGTGAAAATGCGCAATAATAAAATATGTATCGTGAATATGAATATCAATCGCTGAATTACCCATATAAATACCGGTAAGACCGCCAGAGATAAATACACTTACAAATCCAATACAGAACAGCATCGCCGGTGTAAATCGAATATTCCCCCGCCATAATGTTGTAAGCCAGTTAAACACCTTAATAGATGAAGGTACAGCAATCAATAAGGTGAGTAGTACAAATATGGAACCTAAGAATGGATTCATACCAGATACAAACATATGATGCGCCCATACCAAAAAGGCAAGTATTACGATTGCGAACATGGACATTACCATCGCCGAGTAACCAAAGATCGGCTTGCGCGCATTGGTAGACATTACTTCAGATACGATACCAAACGCAGGTAAAATAGCAATATAAACTTCCGGATGACCTAAGAACCAGAATAAGTGTTGATATAATATAGCATTACCACCTTCGTGTGGTAGTGCACCAACTCCCTGAATATATATATCGGATAAATAGAAACTTGTTCCAAAATGACGATCAAAAATCAAAAGTATAAAACCGGAGAACAACACAGGGAAAGATAATACGCCTAATATAGCTTGCAAAAACACACCCCAAGTGCTCAATGGCAAACGAGTCATGCTCATACCTTTGGTACGCATATTCAATACGGTGGAAATATAGTTGAGACCACCTAATAACTGAGAAACGACAAATAAAATAAGTGAGGTAAGCCATAAGTCCATACCTGTTTTCGATCCCGGCGAAGCTTCACCCAACGCGCTCAATGGAGGGTAAGCCGTCCAGCCACCAGCAAATGGACCTGTTTGAACAAAGAAGGAAGATAGCATAACAATACTAGCTGCGAAAAAGAACCAGTAGCTTAGCATATTCATAAAAGGCGACGCCATATCACGTGCACCAATTTGAAGCGGAATTAAGAAATTCGCAAAAGTACCACTCAATCCGGCAGTCAATACAAAAAATATCATTACCGTTCCATGGATCGTCGTCAGCGAATAATAGGCTTCCTGTGAAATATGGCCGCCCTTACCCCATTTTCCTAAGATAGTCTCCAACCAGGGGAAAGTAGTGTCAGGAAATCCTAATTGCAACCGGAACAATACAGACATAAAACCACCCAGCACGGCCCAAATAATACCGGTAATCAAAAATTGCTTAGCGATAATTTTGTGATCGGTACTAAAAATATATTTAGTAATAAAGGATTGTTTGTGATGATGAACATCATGGTGACCTTCAATGTGTGCCACCGCAGCACCCGGATGTAATACAGCTTCGCTACTCATAACTATTTCTTTATATAAATTCTATAATGTTATTCCTAAACTAGGTGAAAAAATATCTTTTATAATTTCGCCATTACTTTCGTTGTATCTATAGCAGCAGATGCAGGTTTTGTCGTATCTGCTGCCTTCATGCTTGGATCCTTGTCAGGAAACGCCGCATAGTAGGCCGGCTTTTGTTGCGACATAATTACATCAAATTCTGGTTGAGTTACAACATCTATCACAGCACGCATAGAATAGTGTCCTTGACCACATAACTGGTCACATGCCAATTCATATACATAATTTGGATTTCCGGTACGCGCCCTCATTTCCTTTGTTGTAAACCTTGGCGTAAACCATAATGTTGTAGGCGTACCCGGAACCGCATCCATTTTCATTCTAAACTGCGGAAGCCCTACGTCATGGATTACGTCTTGAGAATTAATCAACAAACGAACCGGCACACCTTTCACCAAATACATTGTTCCATCAATAACAACATCATCAAATGTGGCAGGATCTGCTTTTTGATTAAGTGCTGCACTATCTTTCCAAATTAACCCCAATTCATTACTGTGCGCAGGATCTATATCTTTAAAATATTTTTTTCCAAAAACACCATCCTGTCCGGGATAGCGAAAAACCCATCCAAATTGGTGACCTGTAACTTCAATCTCCATCGCATTTTTAGGAGAGGGACCCGTAAACAAGAACCAACTACGTAGCCCATATACTATTAAAATAAGCAGAACAATCGTAGGCACAACTGTCCATACAATTTCTAATTTATTATTATGTGGATAGAAATGCGCTTGTTTTCCTTCCTTATATTGATATCTATAGGCAAACCAAAACAAAAGTATTTGCGTAGCAAAAAACACGATGCCAGTCAAAATAATCGTAATCCACAATAGTTGATCCACTTGCTCACCTTCTATACTAGCAGAGCCTTGAGGAAAAAGGGTTTCATGGTACAATAAATGATTACACCAATAAACGCCTATCAAACCAAGGATCAGAAAGGCAATCATAAGAGTGCCGTTTACTTTATTGCTTTGCTTGAAAGCTTTTTCTTCGCCTTTCAACACAGATACATACTCGCTTGCTTTAGCAATTTGAAAAATTACTATCACAATCAAAATTATCGCGACGATGGTAAAAAACATAGACATAATGAATATTGCTTAAAATATTTTTCTAAAACTTTTTATTCTAAAATCTCGAAAGTCAACTCTCTTTTTAAATTTTAAGTATGATGTATAATACTCTCTTTCAAGAAAGGATGGTATTTCTGTATCAATGGTTTTTTGGTTAAAGCTTTCCCTACAAAGTAAATCAATAGACCGACAAATAATGCGGCAATACCAAAATCTAACCAACTTAGCGTAATATGTGTATCAGAAATACTACCCATAATCATTTGATAAAAGTCTAACCAGTGGCCAAACAATAATAATACTGCCATAAAAGTCATCATCGTATAATTACGTTTTGATGGACGAGACATCAAGATTAAAATCGGGCATACAAAGTTAATGACTAAATTCAGGAAAAATACACCTTTATATTCACCTTGTACACGATGTTTAAAGTATATCGTTTCTTCCGGAAGATTGGCATACCAGATAAGCAGATATTGTGCGAACCAGATATAGGTCCAAAATATTGAAAATGCAAATAAGTATTTACCCAAGTCATGTAAATGTTCCTGATTGGTCAATTCCAGATAACCTTTATTCTTTAAATAGATGACAAATAATGTTATCAGTGCCAATCCACCAACGAATGAACTTGCAAATACATACCAACTGTACATAGTACTATACCAATGCGCATCCAAACTCATTTGCCACAACCAAGGTGTTACACATCCAGCCGTGATCCCAAAAAAAGCAAGAAATAAAGAGGCGGCTACAGTTGTACGCCAAAGTGTGCGCTGGCTTTTTTGAGGTCCTTCGTACTTTTCATCGAATTGTTCAGAAGCTTTTCTCATTCTCATACCTAAAAAAGACCATAAGCCAATAGACAAAACAGTCCAGGTAATATAAAAAGGCAAGTTTAAAAAACCCTGTTTATGCATCAGGACGGTATCCCCTTTTACATATTTTATATCCGTCCAATGATAGAGATGCAGCTTGCTGATTACCAAATAAATAAGTAACACACCCGTGATAAGTCCAAAAATAGGCACTACAGCTGAAATGGCCTCTGTTACTCTGTTGAATGCTATTTGCCAGGCAGACATGCCCAAAGTAAGTGCGCAGATAAAAAACATAGCAATGTTGGTAATCAACAGAAAATAAATTGCATTGTACATAATTGTACCCCAAAAAGCTTGTTGAACATTTGGATCATCACTCAGGCCTTGTGTCACAAAACCTATGATAAAAGAAATAACTCCAACTGCTATCAAGCCTAAAGACCAAGTCTTCATTTTGGAAGGAATTACAAACTGTGTTTTTATTGATGCCATCGTTAATATTATTTAATTCGCTGCTATTAATATTTCTAAATAATCGTTTTATATTTCTTATTTGGCTGCCACTGCAGTAGAATCTGCTACGTCAAAAGGAGCTGGTTTGCCACCCTTTGCTTCAGCTTGTCTTGCTTTAATATAATGTACCAGCTGCCAACGTTGTTTACGGGATAATTGAGACGCATAACTTCCCATCATCCCCTTTCCATATTGGATAGAATAAAACATTTGTCCTTCCGGCATTGCCAGAACAATCGGATCACCCAGCAGGTTTTTGGGAGCCGCGCTAAACGGACCACTTCCGCCATTATATAAAGGCCCATTCCCATCCAATTTAGCACCATGACAAATACCGCAATTTATCAAATATAATCTGTGAATTTCGGTCGCTTGTGCATCTGTTAAAGGAGGTTCCGGGTTTTCAATCAACTTAGCCGCCACATAATTGGTCGTATCTCCCTGCTTGTCTTTGGCAATAGGAAAAGGAAGGTCTTCCCCTCTGGCAATAGTACCAGCAACGGGCTGATTGTTGTAAAATATTTTACGTCCCGCTTCCGCTTCTTTTTCTGTAAACTGCGTAGAGTCTCTTTGTGTGTAAGTTTCGTAGGCTGGGCTATAAAACATATCAGGCATATACACACGTCCTGGATCACGCCTTACACTGTTACAACTAACCAAAATGGCTCCGGTTACAAATATTGTTGCGATGACAGATAATTTTTTCATCCCTATTTTTAATTTCTGTATAAGTTGTCGGTTTTGAATTAAAACAAAAACCAAACAAAAATATTTTTTCTAAAATCTATAATAAACTAAAGCACCTCAATGACATTGTCATTAATAATTTGTTGCTCTCTATCAAAGCGACCCCACCACCAGCCGGCTTCGGCGTCCTGCACTTCAATACCGACAGTTCCCTTGGTTTTCAGAAAGTCCACCAATTCATCGACATTCGTTGAAGGTGTACATTCTATCACCATTGCAAAAATATCATCTGTTTGCCTCGGGTGAAAAATGTGCTTCTTCACAAACGGGGCCATCTGACACAACCAGCAGAATGTGTAAACCATTCCCACCGATGCAAACAATACCGTCAACTCAAATGTGATGGGAATAAATGCTGGTAAAGCAAAGTGAGGTTTACCGTCATATATTTGAGGCCAATCAGAAACAAAAACCCAAGACATACCACCTAATGCCGTTGCGGTACCAAGGATACCGTAAATAAAACCGGCAGTATGCAAGCTAGTTTCTCTTAATCCCATCGCCTTATCTAAACCATGTACAGGAAATGGTGTATAAACATCGTGAAGTTTGTACCCGGCAGCTCTTACATCCTTCACTGCGGGAAACAAATTTGCTTCGTCATCAAAACTCGCTACAACAAATTTCTTTTTTGCCATAATTTATTTTCAATTTAGCAATTGCTATTAATGAAATATTTTATTTATCTCTTCTACTTTAATTAAAATCTTTTCCGAAAAATTAGTGCGCATACTCGTGTGCAAAGGCTTCAGGCTCTTCTGCTTCAACGTGTGCGATAGCTAATTTATGATTATCACCGGATGTCTTTGCAATACTTTTAATTTCAGCAATCGCAATGACAGGGAAATATTTTGAAAATAAGAAGAAACAAGTAAAGAATAGACCAAATGTACCAATGTAAAAACCTAATTCCCAAATGCTAGGGCTATAGTATACACTCCAGGCAGAAGGCAAATAATCTCTGTAAATAGATGTAGCAATAATTACAAATCTTTCGAACCACATACCAATATTAACTACAACACTCATAAAGAAAGTAACGGCAAGGTTTCTTCTCATCTTTCTAAACCAGAATATTTGTGGGCTCAATACATTACAACCAATCATCCCTACATAACTCCAGCCTAATGTACTATAAATATTAGCACGTGTGTAGAAGAATGCATAAGCTTCATATTTATTACCGCTATACCAGGCAACAAATAATTCTGAAAGATAAGCTACCCCCACAATTGAACCCGTAAGTACAATTACCTTATTCATTGCTTCAATGTGACCAATGGTAATATAGTCTTGAAGGTTCATCATCTTACGCACAACTAGTAAAAGCGAGTTTACCATCGCAAAACCCGAGAATACCGCACCTGCCACAAAATAGGGTGGGAAGATAGTCGTATGCCAGCCGGGAATTACAGAAGTAGCAAAGTCAAAGGATACAATTGTGTGTACAGAAAGAACCAATGGAGTTGCCAGGCCCGCTAACACCAGCGATAATGCCTCGTGACGTTGCCAATGTTTGGTAGAACCCGTCCAACCAAAAGAAGCAATACCATATAATAATTTTCTTAATTTAGTTTTCGCTCTATCACGTACAGTCGCCAGATCTGGCAATAGCCCGGTATACCAGAATAATACAGATACAGTAAAATAAGTAGAGATGGCAAATACGTCCCACAACAAAGGAGAATCAAAGTTAGGCCAAACAGAACCACGTGAATTAGGATAAGGAAAAATGAAGAAGGCATCCCATACGCGTCCCATATGGAATACGGGGAATTGTCCGGCACACATTACCGCAAAAATCGTCATTGCTTCTGCAGCACGGTTTACACCTGTACGCCATCCCTGACGGAAAAGCAATAAGATAGCTGATATAAGCGTTCCGGCGTGCCCAATACCTACCCACCACACGAAGTTGGTGATGTCCCAACCCCAACCTTGGGTCTTATTCAGATTCCACTGCCCCACTCCATATACAACTTCTTCATAAACACTAAATATACCAAACAGAAGCATACATACGGCAATGTAAAAACCAATATACCATAGTTTACCTGGTTTTACCTCAATAGGGGCTACAATATCTTCTGTAATTTGATGATACGTTTTACTGCCTTTTACCAACGGCTCCCTGAGTTCTGATTCGTACTTAAATAATGACATTCAGTTTCGTTTATAACTAATAAATAATTATTATACTATTTCACCTATTACTATATTACTAAGCCGTAAGTTCTTCCGGCTCTTTAACATCCGTATTTCTAACTTTTGCCAGATAATTTACATTCGGCAAAACATGTAATTGTTCCAGCGCATGGAATAAACGTAATGGATTTTCTTTTCTCATTAATGAAACGGCACTCTTACTATCGTTTGCATTTCCAAATACGATACAATCACTCGCACATGCCTGTTGACAAGCTGTTTTCACATCCCACTCGTTATTTTCCCCGGATTTTAATGGCCGGCTTTCTTTCTTAGCAGTCAATTTGCCATCTTGTAAACGTTGCACACAGAAAGAACATTTTTCCATCACACCACGTGAACGTACAGTTACATCCGGATTCAAAACCATTCTAGACAATTCTTCATTCCTATCGTGTACCGTAGCATCCAATTTACCGACCAATTGCTGATCTTGGTTATTAGGGAAGCTATCTGCACCTGTATAATCAGCCCAGTTAAAACGGCGTACTTTGAATGGACAGTTATTGGCGCAATAACGTGTACCAATACAACGGTTATAAGCCATTTGGTTCAACCCTTCTGTACTATGGTTAGTCGCATTTACCGGACAAACGTTCTCGCAAGGAGCGTTATCGCAATGTTGACACAACATGGGTTGGAAAATTACATTGGGGTTATCAATGTCCCCAGAATAGTATCTATCTATTCTCAACCAATGCATATCGTGGAAACGAGCCACCTCGTCCTTACCTACAATCGGGATATTGTTTTCAATATTACAAGCAACCACGCAGGCGCCACAGCCGCTGCAAGAGTTTAAATCGATACTCATACCCCAGTGAATACCCGGTTTATCGTAATAAGGATATATGGTACCTTGCTTTTCAAAGTTTTCAATACCCCCATAAGGTTTTAACTCTTTTTCCCGATCACGCAAAATCTCTTTAGGATCTTCTGCAAATTCAGGGAGCGTCAATTCCTTTAATATTTCAGTACGCTTGCCACCCATAAAAGAATCATAACGGCCTTGAATCTGTGTTTGCGCTACTTTATATGTCTTATCTGTCTTTTCTATCTTTACATCGTATTGTTCAAACTGAACAGCATCACCCGTAAACTGAGCAAGAGGATAGGCATTTTTACCATAACCATCTGCTGCTTTACCTATTTTACCGGTCCTTCCATATCCTAGTGCAATACCCAAAGTTTTAGGATGTGTACCAGGAATTACCAAAATAGGCAACTCTATAGATTTTCCGTTAACCGTTAGTTTTAATACCGGTTTTGCGGGATGTGTTTCGTATTTATCAGCGTCACCTTCATTATGCAAATTGATTCCCAAAAGGCTCAATGCTAAAGATGGTGAAATCATAATGTAGTTGTCCCAAGTCGCTCTGGATATAGGGTCTGGCATTTCTTGCAAGAACGGATTACTTGCACCTTGTCCTTCGCCGATAGCAACCTTCTGATAAAGCATCAATTCTATATCACCGGCTTTTGTATTGATAGAAGACAAAGCGCCGGAAACGGCAGCAGCACCATTATAAGCAGTTGCTGTTATCGGCGTCTCAGCAGCATTGATAACACCTGCCTGTAACGTTTTCATCCAACCCGTTTCGCCACCTACTTTTGTCAACCAATAATTCTTCAAGAATGTTTCGTAATCTGTTGGTTCACCAGCCCATTTCAACAAACTGTCTTGCCATTGACGTGTTTTGAACAGTGGGTTAATAGTAGGTTGCATAAAAGAGAAATAGCCCGTCTTAGCTTCCGCATCGCCCCAACTTTCTAAAAAGTTATGGCTTGGAATAACATATTTACAGAGCTGGGTAGTTTCATCATTTTTTTCCGCAAATGAAATGGTTGTTTTTACCTTTTTCAAAGCGGCAACAAACTTATCACTGTCATACCAACTATAAGCCGGATTTGCACCATATACTAATAGTGAATTTACACCGCCTGCGTTCATATCGCTCAATAACTGCACAAAATCTGCATCCGTACCTTGACGAGCATTGTTGAGAACACTCCAATCAATGGTTTTACCATTTGCGCCAATAGCTTCGTTAATAGCATTTACCAAAACCTGAATATTCTTATCATTGCTTCCACAAACTACCAAAGACTGGCCTTTGTTAGCAGCTAATTCTTTTGCAACTTTTGCTATGCCCGCCTTTAATTTTTCATCAGAGATACCAGCGATACTTTGTCCGTTTACAGCATTCAATAATGCGGCCACAACGGCACCTGTTTGCGAAGGCAAATGTGTAAAACGTTCATCGGAAGAAGCACCTGTTGGAGTCAAAATACTTTCAAACTGAAAGTGCTTGCTCATGGTAGGGTTCTTTTCATTAATTTTTCTAGTCGCAGAATATTGTGTGCTATATTCTACCGGAGAAATCCAGGTACCTAAAAAGTCTGCACCAATACCTACAATTACTTTTGCATTTTCAAAATGGTAAGAAGGGATTGCCTTTTTACCATAAGAAAGATTATTTGCCTCCAGAATACCGGAGTAAGAAACCGCGTCATACATTACGTGACGGCTGCCGGGGTATTTAGCAATAAACTTATTGATAGCCTCTAAAGTACTGGGGGAATTAACTGTTGTAGTCAAAATAACTGCCGGGCCGGCTAATACACCTGCAATGGAATTATCAATTGATTCAAAAGTAACTTCTTTACCCGAAATTGACGGAAAGCGTAAACGTGCAGTATTATAAAGTTCGATCACAGAAGCCTGTGCTCTGGCAGAAGTACCTCCTTTAGTAATAGGGCTTAACTCGTTACCTTCTAATTTTATCGGACGACCATCACGTACTTTAGCTAACATACTAAGCACATCACCGTCTTGTACATAAGTAGTCGCATAATAATTTGCCACACCCGGTACAATATCTTCCGGTTTATTGGCAAATGGAATAACTTTCATTACAGGCGTCTTACAACTAGCCGCTAAAGTAGCAGCTGCAGTACCAAAGCCTAAATATTTTAAGAAATCTCTTCTGGGCGTTGGCGCGCTTAAAAATCCACCATCAATCTCTTCAAAAGGGAGAAGCTCTTCAGGAAATTCATTTTTATTCGCTTCCTGAAACCCTTTAGTATTTTCCCGTTCACCAAAACTTTGCCAATGTTTTTTGTTCGCCATTTATCGGAATTTGAAAATTTTTAAATTTTAATAAAGCCTAAAACTCATCTACATTAATCAATCTTACCGCTTCTTGATTAATAGTGGCATTTTTGACACTCCGTCCCACCAATCATCTTAACGGTGACTCCTTTTGCTGAATCAATCGTACCATTTTTTAATTCTTCCTGGTATTTTGTATAAATACTGTAGAAGCCATTGTCTTTAAATTGTACATCTGTGGTACGGTGACAATTGATACACCAACCCATACTTAATGGAGCAAATTGTTTTATTTCATCCATTTTTGTTACATCACCGTGACAAGTTTGGCACTGTACTTTCCCAACCATTACGTGTTGAGAGTGATTGAAATAAACGTGATCAGGCAATTTATGAATTCTAATCCATTCAATTGGTTTTGCCTTGGAAGCATCAAAGGTTGCACCCGGACCCGGTGTATATCCGGCATATTTATATAATTTCTTTATTTCAGCTGTACCGTCTACTTCATCGCCCTCGGCTGTATAAAGTTTAGGTCCTGTGTATTCTGTGATGGCCATGTGACAATTCATACAAACATTTACAGAAGGTATGGTTGCGTGGCGGCTGTATTGCGCATTCGTATGGCAGTATAAACAACTAATTTGGTTGATACCGGCATGCACTCTGTGTGAATAGAAGATGGGCTGTTTAGGCTCGTAATTTTGTGTTCGCCCGAGTCCAATCGCCCCACTCGACAGCCAGAAACCTATCAATATAAAGACTACAATAGAAACGAATGCTATTATCTTCTTATTTCTATAATATGGAATAGGAGCAATTACAGGATGACCTTCCTGTTTGTTAGACAATCTTTTTAAGCTATTATTTACTTGCAGTAATATAAAGGCTACAATCAACAATACCCCTGTAAGCACAGCATAAAGCAAGGTATTGTCACTTGATGATGCGCCAGCATTTGCGGTAACATTTGCAGCTGTTGGGGCCGGTACATTTGCCTGTTCTTTCTTAATATAGTCCAAAATACCGTCAATGTCTTTGTCAGACAATTGCGGGAAATGCGTCATCGGCGTTTTACCAAACTTTTGGAAAAGGTCGTTCGTGTATTTATCACCGGAAGCAAGTACAGCAGAACTATTATGTACCCATTGGTGAATTTTATCACGACTAGGCCATCTATCTTCAACACCTGCCAATGCCGGACCCGTTGCGTCCTTATGGATTTGGTGACAGCTGGCACAATTAGCCTGAAACAACGCCTTCCCATCTTGCGCATGCGCAGGACTGGCAAAAGACAATAAAAATAAAAAACTTACAAAAAAACCAAACTTTGCGGTTAACTTTCTTATGTGGATCATATTCACAATTCAGTTGTTGGAATGTGGAGAAATATCCCTGACGGGGGCAAAAATATGACACGAAATTGACAAAAGTACAATCAGGCAAAAAAAAATTTAAATAATCTACTAGTCATATCTTCTCAAGCTCAATGGCAATAAGCATCTACAGCAATAAATTTTATTATTCACTATCTAAATCTAATAACAATTCAAACTCATAATTCTGCTATTAAGTACTTATTTATAAAAGAATTGACGCAACTTTGCGACATGAAAAATAAATTCAATATTGCTATATTCGCATCAGGAGCAGGCTCTAATGCATTAAAGATTATTCAACACTTTCAACAACCTTCCGAAATTAATATCAGCCTTATAATATCCAATAAAGCCGAGGCGGGCGTCGTTGAAATAGCCAATCAAAACAACATTCGCACCATCATCTTAGAACGAAAGCCGTTCTTTGAATCAGATAAGTACGTTCTTCTTTTAAAAGAACAAAATATAGACTTAATTGTACTAGCCGGCTTCTTATGGAAAATTCCCGCTAATTTAGTTGCTGCTTTTCCCGACAGAATCATCAACATCCACCCCGCCTTACTTCCTAAATATGGAGGCAAAGGCATGTACGGAAACTTTGTACACCAGGCCGTAATTGACGCAAAAGATAAAATCTCAGGTATTACTATTCATCTGGTAGATGAACAATATGATCATGGCAAGCACCTTTTTCAAGCAGAATGCTCTGTTGTTCAGGAAGATACAGTCGAATCATTAGCCCAAAAAATACATGCACTGGAACATCGATTTTTACCTGAGGTCATAGAAAAGTATTGCCAGGCGTTAATGAATAATCAAAACAGCTAATCGATACTTGCAGAAAATAAGATTTATACATCACTAGCGAAGAAGATCGGGAAAAGCAACTTTTTGTGATTCCATTTATGATTATTTATCGCTACAATTATCCTTATTATTGCCAAAAAAAGCCTCTTTTACAAGAGGCTTTAATAAATCAAATCATCTAATCATTAAACAAAACACAAAAAGGTCTTCGGTTGTTTTGCCTAAGCAAATTAAAAGAAAAAGATTCGAACCAACAAATTTATGTTCGTTAGTTTCTTGAAACGCTTAAGAAAGTGAACAATGCGGCTATATCTCCGAGAATAACTTTTTATCTTTGGTCAAATTTTTATATTTCAATGGCACTTATTTTATCAATAGATGCTGCTACAGCATCAGCAACAGTGTGTTTAGGTGATGAGAATCAGCTGCTTGCGTCCCAATCCAATGATGAACAAAAAGATCATGGTTCATTTTTGCAACTAGCTATTCAACAGGTTTTATCGTCGGCCAATCAAAAGATTAAAAATATAGATGCAGTTGCAGTAAGTGCAGGTCCGGGTAGCTATACGGGATTACGGGTAGGCCTGGCTTCTGCAAAAGGCATCTGTTATGCTTTAAACAAACCGCTTATCTTACTGAACACTTTGCAAATTTTAGCCGCTGATGCTATTAAGGAAGTCGGTAATCCAACGGCATTATATTGTCCCATGATTGATGCACGCAGAATGGAAATATTTTCGGCTTTATATAGTTATGAACTAAATGAAGTGATGCATACAAAGACATTTATTCTTACGGAAAATGACTTCACCCGGCAATTGCAGAAAACGGCAAAACAAATAATTTTTACGGGAAGCGGAGTAGAAAAATGGCAAAAAGTTGCGCCTAAAGAAGATTTTATCTTCCTGCAAAAAACAACCCCTTCACCCCACGCATTAAATAGTTTGGCTCAGCAAGATTTTCACCAACAACGATTTGCAGATTTAGCCTACAGTGAGCCTTTATATTTCAAACCCTTTTATACGACAGCCAAAATTATACCTTAAATAATATATGTTAAAAATTTGTCATTTTGCTTCTTCTTCTAATAATAGAAATAATAATTTATTAACTTTATAAATTATATTATTCCATCAAGTACAAATCATTTTCAACATGAGCAACGCAGCCCAAAATATCGTAATTAAGTCTCCTGAGAGTAATGAAGAAGTTACAATAGACTTCTTAAGAATGAAAAAAGCCGCGTTAATATTACGTGCAATTAATCATAAATTACGTTTACAAATCGTAAAGCTTATTCAAGAGCATCAGAAAATTACCGTTACTGAAATATATGTAAAGCTTCGTTTGGAGCAATCGGTAGTTTCACAACATTTGGCAATATTACGTAGGGCCGCTCTTGTAGGTACTCAGCGCGACGGCAAATTCATTTATTATACCATTAATCATTCTCGCATGAAGGAACTGGTAACCTTTGTGGACGAATTGCTAAAATAACCTTAAGCACCTATTTACTTGGCTTCGCACCAGACTTAATATTTGTATCTTTATTATAGAAAGTAAGGCAAAATCAATTCATCACTTTAGCATGAATTGGATAAAATGAATAACAGAGAGGACGGGATATTAAAAATATTTTTTCGTATCCTTGCGGCGTCAGCATTAGACATTAAAACCTCGGTAAGGACTATCGAGTACACGAGTGGAGAGCAAAGATAAAGATTCCGACTACTTTTGGAAAAAAACAAACACTAGCTATGAAA
This sequence comes from Arachidicoccus sp., assembly GCF_050436765.1. Lineage (NCBI taxonomy): Bacteria > Pseudomonadati > Bacteroidota > Chitinophagia > Chitinophagales > Chitinophagaceae > Arachidicoccus > Arachidicoccus sp. The sequence goes on from NZ_JBNQGD010000153.1 coordinate 36,593, forward strand.
CTCGAAGTCAATTGATTACACATTCTCGATTGACAGTTCACTATCATTAATGCATATAGAACAATTATATACCGGATGCTTGAGCGAAGCTGCTTATTACGTAGAAAGTAATGGCGAAGCCGCTATTATAGATCCCATGCGCGACATTGAAAGCTATTTAGCCTTAGCGGAAAAAAGGGGGGCAAAAATTAAATATGTTTTCGAAACACATTTTCACGCCGACTTTGTAAGTGGTCATTTAGATTTAAGCAAAGCCACAGGGGCACCTATCATATACGGTCCCCAGACAAAAGCAAATTTTGCCTTTAAAATGGCCAAAGATGGTGAATGCTTTCCTTTAGGGGACTGCTCAATTGAAGTGATACACACGCCTGGACACACTTTAGAGAGTTCTTGCTATTTATTGAAAGATAAATCAGGTAAAGGTTATGCTGTCTTTACCGGGGACACTTTATTTGTTGGTGATGTCGGAAGACCCGATTTGGCGCAGAAAGGTGAGCTACTTTCGAGCGAAGATTTGGCCGGAATGCTGTATGAAAGTCTCCAGGAAAAAATATTGCCTTTAGCGGATGATATCCTCGTTTATCCGGCACATGGTGCAGGTAGTAGTTGCGGAAAAAATATAGGTGCCTCTACTCAAAGCACTATTGCCGAGCAAAAGCAAACCAATTATGCTTTGCAATCTCAAAGCAAAGAAGATTTTATAAAAGTGGTGCTTGAAGGCCTTGCCGAACCTCCACAATATTTCCCGATCAATGCGGCTATTAATAAAAATGGATATGATAAACTCGATGAAATATTGCAAAGGGCACTTCAACCATTATCAACAAAAGAGGTAGAAGACAAATCACATCAAGACAATGTTTGGGTAATTGATACCCGTAACAAGGAAACTTTTGTACAGGGATTTATACCGGGATCTATATTTATTGGACTAGACGGACGTTTTGCAGAATGGGCAGGCAGCCTTATTTCATTTGACAAAAAATTAATTTTAGTCACAGAGCCGGGAATGGAACAGGAAGCAATGGTTCGTTTGGCTCGTGTAGGTTTTGACAAAATGATTGGGTTTCTTGAAGGGGGGTTTGAGGCCTGGAAAGATGCAGGTTTGAAAACCGATATGATTATCGATGTAGAAGTGGATGAGTTGGCGATGGATATTCCGTTCGATGAGCATCTCTTGGTAATAGATGTGCGCAAAGAAATTGAATTTGCAGATGGTCATGTAAAAGATGCTGTAAATATTCCTCTATCTTCTTTGACCGATCCCGCAAGCATGTCGCCCATTGAAGATACCGACAATATTTATCTTCATTGTCAAAGTGGCTACCGTAGTGTAATCGCCGCTTCCATGATGAAGAAACAAGGCATCCACAACCTGCGCAATATCGTGGGTGGCTGGAAGGCTATCGCTCAGGAAAAGAAAATAAAGACAGCAAAGTCACCGGCTATATTGAACTAGCCTATAAGATTTATTTTACAATATTTTAAAAGGGTTCAATTGATTTTGAATCCTTTTATTTTTTTAGTGCAACCAAGTAGGTCGCGTCTACAGCCGATTTTCGGGTAGATTTATTAAGGAATTTGAATGTCAACTTTGTTACATGAAAATCATCGAACGCTTGTAAAACATCAACGTTTTTATCCATCAATTTCAAAGAATCCAAATTATTTTGTTCAATAAATACGGCCGTATTGGGCTGCTCCAAAAATGCATTTACCTGATTTATATCGGCCAAATATGTGACCGGCTTGTTTGAATTAAACCGAAATGTTGTAGCCGATACCGAATAACCAGACATCCCTAATTTAATATCAGAGGCAATAGAATTGGTGTATTTTGCCGCACTCGACCCACCTTGATAATTGACCAGAAAAGGATAAAAACACAAATTCATAAATAAATACAGTACTATGGCAAAAGCATAACTGTAAAAGAAAATTTTCTCTCCATCCTGTTTTCTTCGGGCAACGAAAAGAGAAAAAATAAAAGCAGCCAAAGCCAGTGAAATAACCACGGCCGTGTCAAGTCCAGCTAAATAAGTGAGCAGTATTACCACTATCACTGCTACATAAAAAATTACTTGCTGTGTAATAGCAAAGCCTTTAAGCGATTTTTTATCTTTTAAAGAATAAAGATAAACTGCAGTAAACATAGAAAAGTGTGGAAAGAGAATGATAATATAATGGGGCAATTGAAACTTCGACAAAGAAAATAATATAAAAGTCAACAGCGCACTACCAGCAACAATCCATCTTTTGGAATTGGCAATTTTATTTCTTTTAAAAAGAGAAAAAACAAATAAAGCTGACCAGGGCAAAAAAGCCCAGAGCGTCGTATGCAAAAAGAATGTTTTGTCTCCCGAGCCTTTAATGGGTCCTGTATTAAAAAATCGCCCAAACTGGCTATCCCAGAAGAAAAACCGTATCCCCGAAACATTATGTTCGCCAAAGACCAATTTCTCCGGATGCAAGTCAAACTGTGTATATAAAGCGTACATTTCCGGCAAAATCACAATAAATGAAAGCAGCAAAAGCAAATACCATTTCGGATTGACAAACTGTTTCCAATCTCTTGTTATCATCCAATAAACAACCAAGCCTCCCCCGATTGTTACAAGTACAAATAACCCTTTTGTCATCAACGCACAACCAATAAAAATCGCCCCCAGAAGGTAATATCTCCAATTATTGCTATCCGTAAGTTTGTAGATATAGAAAAGTGCACCAATAATTAAAGCGGTCAAATAGGGCTCGGCACGCACATCAAAATTAGCAATCACGCCATGCAATGCGATGGCATAAATAAGTACTGTTATTTGTGCCACCGTTTTATTGTAAAGCAAATTAGACAACTTGAAAGTATACAACATACCTATCAGCCAGAAGACTAAAGCTGTGAGCTTATAGGCAAATGCATTGATCCCAAATGCCTTAAAACTCAGCGCAGCAACCCAAAAAGGGAAATGTGGCTTATCTAGCCAATCGCTGCCATAAGCATATAAATCCAGCCAGTCATTTTTTTGTGCGATATATTTTGAGACATCCGCATATAAAGCACTATCGCCCACAAAAACACCCGTAAATAACGCGGTGGCATTCAATAAAATTGCCACAGCTAATAACACTTTAAAATTTTTATCCAAAAATGCCTCAAAATTAAATGCCACGGATGTACCCATCATTTGACTTATTTAAAATACATTGTTCCAAAACAAAGATAAAGATATCTGACCCTATTGTTTAATGAACAAGCCATTAAAAAATGACACCCCAACAATTAATAGTACTTTCGCGCTCATAAATATTCAAAGAGGAATGGGTATATTTTTTAAATTTATAAAATTTGCCGTTGTTGGTTTTTCCGGAATGGTAATCGATTTTTCTATCACTGGGTTATTAAAAGAAAAACTGAAGGTAAATAAATATATTGCCAATAGCTGCGGCTTTATCAGTGCTGCATCCAGCAACTATATTTTAAATCGCGTCTGGACCTTTAAAAGTCATCAGGCTAATATTCCCAAAGAATATTTTTCATTTTTTATGGTATCGGTTATTGGGTTATCACTTAATAATGGTATTATTTATTTATTAATTAATAAAAGAAAAATGAACTTTTATGTGGCAAAACTAATAGCTATCATTTTAGTAATATTTTGGAACTTTACAGCTAATTATTTGTTTACCTTTAGCCTGAGATAATCAATAATTTCAAAATAAAATAAGGACACTATGAAACGTTCAGCAACAGCCATCTGGAATGGTTCTATCAAAGAGGGTGCTGGTAAAATTACCACGCAAAGCACTACTTTAAACAATACACAATATTCTTTCAAATCACGCTTCGAAGAAGGGGTGGGCACTAATCCTGAAGAGTTAATTGCCGCGGCACATGCAGGTTGTTTTGCAATGGCGTTAAGTTTAATCTTAGGTGAAGCAGGTTTTATACCAAAATCATTAGAAGCGAATGCAACCATTACAATGGACACCGAAAAATTGCAATTAACTAGTTCTCATATCGTATTAAAAGCCAACATTCCTGGTATTAGCCAAGAAAAATTTGAAGAGTGCACAAAAAATGCAAAAGCGGGATGTCCGATAAGCAAAGTTTTAAACCTGGACATTTCTCTTGATGCATCCTTAATTTAAAGAATGTACCCCCGATCATAAAAAAACTCATTTAGCCTATTTTCACTAAATGAGTTTTTTTATGACAAAACATGATCTTATTTTATCGCTGCGATACCGGGTAATTCTTTTCCCTCAAAATATTCCAATAGGGCACCTCCACCCGTGGAAACATAACTGATTTGATCAGCTAAATTAAATTTGTTGACTGCGGCAACGCTATCACCACCTCCTACCAGAGAAAAAGCACCATTTTTAGTAGCTTCGGCGACAGCCAAAGCAATCGTTTTCGTTCCACCCTGGAATTTTTCCATTTCAAAAACGCCCATTGGGCCATTCCACAAAATAGTTTTGGAGCGTTTAATAACATTGGAAAATTGCTCGCGTGCATCTTCCGCAATATCTAAGCCCATCCACCCTTCGGGAATATTGTTACTAGGTGATGCAGCAGTTTCTGCATCTGCAGCAAATTTATCTGCAATAATAGAATCACTTGGCAAATGGATGCAAACACCTTTTGCTTCTGCTTTTTCCATCAGCTCAATAGCAGTTTGCAGGCGATCATCTTCGCAAAGAGAATTACCTATTTTACCTTCTTTAGCTTTGAAAAAAGTATAAGACATACCACCACCGATAATAATATCAGTCGCTTTATCCAATAAATTTTCTATTATCAGTATTTTATCGGAAACCTTTGCGCCGCCTATAATGGCACAAAAGGGCTTTTCTGACGCGTGCATTACTTTTTCTGCACTGCTTACTTCCGCGTTCATCAACAAGCCAAACATTTTTTTACCTTCAGGGAAGAATTGTGCAATCACGGCTGTAGAAGCATGCGCGCGATGAGCAGTACCAAAAGCGTCATTTACATATACGTCGCCCAGTTGACTCAATTTCTGAGCAAAGACTTTATCTCCTTTTTCTTCTTCCGGATAAAAACGTAAATTTTCTAATAAAAGTACTTGTCCCGGTAGCAAGTTTTTAGCTTTTTGAACGGCTTCTTCTCCAATGCAATCATTGGCAAACAGAACTTCCCCGCCTAACAATTCACTTAAATGGGCAAGAATATGTTTTAAGGAGAATTTATCTTCCGGGCCACTTTTCGGGCGACCTAAATGACTCATCAAAATAACACTTCCGCCGTCTGCTAAAATCTTCTTTATAGTAGGCAGGGCAGCAACAATGCGCGTATCATCGGTGATGGCTAAAGTCGCTTTATCAAGAGGTACATTAAAATCTACACGAATTAATGCTTTTTCGTTTGTGAATGAGTGGTTACTAAATTTGCTCATAGAAGAATGATTATTATTTATGAAGATGATTTATGATATTGCTTTCTCGTCTTTTTTGACTTATAAACACTACACCGATCCCGTAAATTGCTGCAAAAACCGTACATCATTTTGCGAATATAGGCGTAAGTCATTGACACGATATTTCAATTGTGTAATACGTTCCACACCCATCCCAAAAGCGAACCCGGTATATTTATTACTATCAATTCCAAAGTTTTCCAACACTTTTGGATGCACCATTCCACTTCCCAAAATTTCCACCCAACCTGTATGCTTACAAACATTGCAGCCTTTGCCTTCGCATATCAAACAACTGATATCCATTTCTGCACTTGGTTCCGTAAAAGGGAAGTAACTCGGGCGAAAACGTACTTTGATATCCTTGCCAAACATTTCTTGTACAAAGAAATAAAGTGTCTGTTTCAGATCAGCAAAACTTACATTCTCGTCAATATACAATCCTTCTACCTGGTGGAAGAAGCAATGGGCTCTTGCACTGATGGTCTCATTTCTATAGACCCGTCCAGGGCAGATAACACGGATAGGTGGCTTTTGCGTCTCCATAACGCGCGCCTGTACACTACTGGTATGTGTACGTAACAACCAGGACGGATTTTGTTGAATATAAAACGTATCCTGCATGTCTCTTGCAGGATGGTCTTCCGGCAGATTCATTGCGCCGAAATTATGCCAATCGTCTTCAATATCCGGCCCCTCTGCAATAGCGAAACCCAGTCTTTTAAAAATGGAAACAATACGGTTACGTACAATACTCAATGGGTGTCTTGTGCCAACAGCAATAGCGTCACCCGGCAAAGAAAAGTCTATGTGAGAGGCATCTGTATCTGTATTTTCAAATTGCGCTTTGAGATCGTCGAATTTCGTTTCCACAAAAATCTTAAACTCATTCAATAATTGACCGGCTTGTTTTTTTTGTTCGTTGGGAACATTTTTCATTTCTCCCATAATCAATTTTACCAAACCTTTGGTTCCCAAATATTTTATTCGGAAACTTTCAACATCGTCAATATTGGCTACGGATGCGGCTTCTATTTCTCGCTTGTAATGATCTATTTTCTCTACTATTTCTTGCATGGGTATCTTGTGTAAGATATAAATTTTAGGTTGTCAACATTAAATCGACATCATTTCTTTTTCCTTCGTAACCAAATGCTTTTCTACAACAGCCGTGTATTTGTCGGTAAGCTCTTGCACTTCCTTTTCCCCGCCTTTGGCAATGTCTTCACTAAGACCGTCCTTTTGTAACTTTTTTATTTGTTCAATACCATCCCGGCGTATATTACGAATGCTCACCTTTGCATTTTCGCCTTCGGCAGTTGCTTTTTTAAACAATTCTCTTCGACGTTCCTCTGTAAGTGGAGGAAGGGATAAGCGGATCTGTACGCCATCATTTTGAGGAGTTACCCCAATATTAGCAGCCATTATACTACGTTCAATGGGCGCAAGCATATTTCTTTCCCAAGGTTGAAGAGAAATAGTTCGTACGTCTAAGACACTGATATTTGCCACCTGCGAAACAGGTGTGGGATTACCATAATATTCAACCATTAAGCCATCTAGCATTGACGGGCTGGCCTTTCCCGCGCGTATGCGTGTAAGTTCTACTTCCAAATGAGCTACAGCCTTTTTCATTGTAGCGTTTGCGTCTTCTATTATCGAATTTAAATCTTCAGGCATAATTATGCTGTTTTATATTGCGGCGAAATTACTCTAAAAAGCTGATCAAGACAATAGAAAAATCATTAAAAATCAGAACAATAACAGCAATATGGCCCTTGTTGCATTTATTACAAAACTTAATTATTAAATTTATTCATATAAATTCAATAATGTAAAGTTCAAAATAGGAAAATGATTTACCTTCGGGGCTAAAATAATTTTTGCATAAAAAAGTAATTCGAAATGGCAGATATTGAACAGCTAAAAAATACAGCTACGCAAATCAGACGTGATATATTAAGAATGGTACATGGTGCACAGAGTGGGCATCCCGGCGGCTCTTTGGGCTGTGCCGATTATTTTACAGCCTTGTACTTCAGCGTGATGAAACGTAAATCAGGTTTTGACATGGATGGAAAAGATGAAGATATTTTCTTTCTTTCCAATGGACATATTTCTCCGGTGTTTTACTCAACACTTGCACATGCCGGCTATTTTGATAAAAAAGAATTGGCAACTTTTCGTAAATTAAACTCTCGTTTGCAAGGACACCCGACAACCCACGAACACCTGCCAGGGATACGTATTGCCAGCGGTTCTTTGGGACAAGGTTTAAGCGTTTCCATTGGTGCTTCCTTAGCCAAGAAACATAATGGCGATGAAAACTTTGTATATACACTTTGTGGCGATGGTGAATTGAATGAGGGTCAAAACTGGGAAGCCATACTAGCAGCGCCTAATTTGGATGCTTCAAAACTTATTCTAACTGTGGATTGGAACGGTCAACAAATTGACGGACCTACAAAAGAAGTAATGGATTTGGGTGATTTAGAAGCTAAATTCAAGGCTTTCAAATGGCAAGTTTTGGTTTTAGAAGAAGGTAATGATATTGCAGCTATTATTAAAAAACTAGAAGAAGCCAAAAAGCTCTCTCAACCAGGAAAACCGGTGGTTATTTTAATGAAAACCGTGATGGGGAAAGGCGTTGACTTTATGGAAGGTCACCATCAATGGCATGGTGTTGCACCCAATGATGAACAATTAGCCAGTGCACTTACTCAATTAGGCGAAACTCCTTTAGGTGATTATTAACTTCGCCTATGTTAAATATGCTTTTACCGAAGAGCGGCTGTCATTAGCCGCTCTTTTTATTTATATATAAAGGGTTTTACTACCTTTAACAGAACAAATTGAAAGCAGATGAAAAATTACGTAGTTTCTACTTGCATCCTTATTTCTTTAGTGTTATTCGCTTGTTCCTCCTCTCTAAAATCCGGCGTTGAAAAAACGGAACAAAGAGAAAAAATCGCAAAATTGACAGGGATGCAGAATTTTGTATTTGAAGCAACACAGGCAAATCCACAAAGAATCAATATCTTGAATATATTACCCAATGGCCAGCAGCTGCGCCAATTATCGCCGGGCTATTATCTTTCCGTAACAAAAGACTCAATAAAAGCTAATCTACCATTTTACGGAAGGGCTTATAGCGGTAATTTCCATAGTGATGATAATGGTATAAAATTTAGTACCAAGGATTTTAATTACCATCTTAAGCAAAAGAGAAAAGGTATTTATGAAATTACCATCACCCTGAACAATGTAAAAAATGCAAACGAACTCATTTTGGATATCACAGAGAGTGGTTATAGCACTTTACAGGTGCAAAGTATTAATCGGGATATAATGTCTTTTTATGGAACAATAAACTCGTCAAAAACAGATATATTATAACTCACCCTCCTATAAAGAAGAATCCGCACCCAAAAATTGAAGTGCGGATTCTTTTTATATATAAGCTCTATCGCCTTTTAAGGACAGCAGAAGCTTTTTTCACTAGGCTTTCATTGATTTAGATTGACGTTTTCTTTCTTCTTCATTGAGCAAAGTTTTGCGCAAACGAATAATTTTCGGCGTAACTTCTATACATTCGTCATCTTGAATATATTCCATACATTCTTCTAAAGTCATTTGAATTTTTGGAACAATACGTACAGAATCATCACTACCACTCGCACGCATGTTGGTCAATTTTTTTCCTTCTGTAGCATTTACAATTAAATCTCCGGGTTTAATATGTTCTGCAATAATTTGACCTACATATACGTCATCTCCCGGATCTACAAAGAAAGAACCTCTATCTTGCAATTTATCGATAGAATAGGCGGTAGTCGTTGCTTGATTTTTTGCAATCAAAACGCCATTACTTCTACCTGGAATTACTCCTTTCCAAGGCTTATATTCGTTAAAGCGGTGAGCCATTACTGCTTCACCAGCCGTATTGGTAAGCATCTGAGAACGAAGGCCGATTAAGCCACGAGAAGGAATATCAAATTCCAAATGTTGCATCTCACCTTTGCTTTCCATAACCAACATTTCACCTTTGCGTTGTGTAACCAAATCAATTACTTTTCCGCTGAAATCTGCCGGTACATCTACCACAAGATTTTCATAAGGCTCATGTTTTTTACCATCGACCATTTTTACCAATACCTGTGGTTGCCCCACCGTTAATTCATAACCTTCACGACGCATGGTTTCTATCAGAACACCTAAGTGTAAAATACCTCTGCCGAATACTAAAAAGCTATCGGCGCTATCTGTATCTTCTACACGTAATGCCAAGTTCTTTTCGGTTTCTTTCAGCAAGCGATCGCGCAAGTGGCGCGAAGTTACAAATTTACCATCTTTACCAAAAAATGGTGAAGTATTGATGCTAAACAACATACTCATTGTAGGTTCATCTACGCTGATTATGGGTAAAGCTTCCGGTACTTCTGCATCACAAATAGTATCGCCAATATTAAAATCTTCGAGGCCAACAACCGCACACAAATCGCCGGCTATAACTTCTGTAACCTTGCGTTTGCCCATTCCTTCAAATACATACAGCTCTTTCACGCGGGATTTTTTGATACTTCCGTCAGCTTGCACCAAGGCTATTGGCTGACTTTCTTTAATGCTGCCACGGGTAACTTTTCCCACCGCAATTCTTCCCAAAAAGGAAGAATAGTCCAAAGAAGTGATTTGCATTTGCAAAGGACCTTCGTTTACCTTAGGTTCAGGAACATATTTCAAAATACCATCCATCAATGGCAAAATGTCTTCGCGCTCCGTTAGGCTATCGTTAAACCAACCATTCTTACCACTACCATAGAAAGTAGGAAAATCAAGTTGTTCTTCCGTTGCATCTAGGTTAAAGAATAATTCAAATACCGCATCGTGTACTTCATCAGGACGACAATTAGGCTTATCAACTTTGTTGATAACCACGATTGGCTTTAAATTCAATTGCAATGCTTTTTGTAATACAAAGCGTGTTTGTGGCATAGGGCCTTCAAAGGCATCCACCAAAAGGATCACCCCGTCTGCCATTTTCAATACACGTTCCACTTCTCCGCCAAAATCGGAGTGACCAGGTGTATCAATCACATTTATCTTTACATCGTTATAAATAACGGCTGCATTTTTACTAAAAATCGTAATACCTCTTTCTCGTTCAAGGTCATTGCTATCCATTATCAAATCTCCGGTATCCTGATTGTCTCGGAATACTCTGGCAGTGTGTAAAATCTTATCCACCAAGGTAGTTTTACCGTGGTCAACGTGCGCGATAATGGCAATATTTCTGATATTCATCAAAATAATTTTATTTTAAGTGCGCAAAGGTACGAATTTATTTGGTCTTTAGAGAAAATGATAATCGGATAACAATAATCTAATCTTTCACCCAAAAAATAAAGAAGCATCATGCAATGCTTCTTTATTAAAATTTGAGCGAAATCTATTAGCAATCACTTCTATCTCGCCACGTTCACCGCACGTTTTTCACGAATAACGGTCACTTTTATCTGACCGGGATAAGTCATCTCGGTTTGTATTTTTTGAGCAATATCAAAACTTAATTTACCGCTTTCATCATCGGTTACTTTATCTGCTTCCACAATCACACGCAATTCACGACCCGCTTGAATAGCATATGCTTTTTCAACGCCGGTATAGCCCTGCGCCAACGATTCCAGATCTTTGATACGCTGAATATATTGCTGCATTATTTCGCGACGAGCACCAGGGCGCGCCCCGCTAATAGCATCACAAGCCTGGATAATGGGTGAAATTACATAGAGCATTTCCATTTCATCGTGATGAGCACCAATGGCATTGACCACAGCAGGGTTTTCTCCGTATTTCTCCGCCAGTTTAGCACCTAATAAAGCGTGACTCAATTCAGTCTCTTCGTCAGGAACTTTACCTATATCATGTAACAGACCGGCACGTTTTGCCAATTTCGGATTAAGTCCTAATTCTGCGGCCATTATGCCACAAAGATTGGCTGTTTCGCGGCTGTGCATCAATAAGTTCTGTCCGTAAGAAGAACGGAATCGCATTTTACCCACAATTCTTACGAGATCTTTGTGCAAACCGTGAATACCTAATTCAATAATTGTACGTTCTCCGATTTCCATTATCTGCTCTTCCAGTTGACGACGGGTTTTATCTACCACCTCCTCAATACGAGCCGGGTGAATACGTCCGTCAGCAACCAAACGCTGCAAAGAAAGACGCGCAATTTCACGGCGCAAAGGATCAAAACTCGAAAGAATTACGGCTTCCGGCGTATCATCAACGATTAAGTCTACTCCGGTAGCAGCTTCAATAGCACGTATATTGCGCCCTTCACGACCAATAATCTGACCTTTAATTTCGTCAGATTCCAGGTTAAAGACAGTTACCGTATTTTCAATAGTTTGCTCTGCGGCCGTACGCTGAATAGACTGTATAATGATTTTGCGAGCTTCTTTGTTAGCTTTTTGTTTCGCATCCTCAATTATGTCTTGCTGTAGCGAAAGCGCTTGGGTTTTGGCTTCACTTTTCAAACTTTCTATCAACTGGGATTTTGCTTCTTCTGAAGAGAGATTAGATATTTTTTCCAAGCGTCGAATATGCTCCTCCTGGTGCTTTTCGAGCTCGGTACGTTTTTGATTCACAACTTCAATTTGCCTGTTCAAATTTTCTTTGATAAGGCTGTTTTCTTTCAATTGTTTGTCGAGCGTATTCTCTTTTTGATTAATGGTATTCTCTTTCTGCTTAATTTTATTTTCAATATCACCAATCTTTTTGTCACGTTCAAATATCTCTTTGTCGTGTTCTGACTTTAGTTGAACAAATTTTTCTTTTGCTTCAAGTAATTTTTCTTTTTTGGTAGTTTCGGCGTGTAATTGAGCTTCTTTTATGATGGATTGTGCCTGGTTTTCTGCGTCCGCAATTTGCTTTTTAGTGTCTTTTGCAAAAACAAATTTGCCAACAATTATACCAATTACAACACCCACAATTGCAACCACCGCCTCCCATATTCCTAAATTCATTCTATATTTTGTTATGTATATTAAAAAAAATGCCTTGCCAACAAGGTAGCCAAGGCTAATTAATGAGCGAAGATAAAGAAAGCATTCAATAAAACCTTCAATAACGGGTAGAGATATAACAAATATTTGTTTGCTAAATTACTGCCTACCAACTCTATTTGTTGTAAAGGCTATTCATAGCGGAGTGCATCTATAGGATTGAGCTTTGATGCCTTAATTGCCGGATATAGTCCCGCCAGCAAACCCGTTACCGAACATGACACAATTCCGATCGTCACCCATAGCCATGGAACAACAAAACCTGTTTTCATAAAGCTGGCAAAGACATTGCCTATCAAAATACCCAATAGGATACCTATGAAAGCACCCATCAAGCTAATGATGATGGATTCAAATAAGAATTGTTGGCGAATATTTTTCTTCTTCCCTCCGATGGCCTTAATAAGGCCAATTTCTTTGGTGCGCTCGCTCACCGCCACCAACATTATATTCATCAAGCCTATAGCCGCTCCAAACAAAGTAATACATCCAATACCCACCACACCATATTCAATGCTACTAAGTGAACTGAATAATTTTTGGGTGAGTTCATCACTTTTATTAATAACAAAATTGTCCGCCTCACTGGGCAAAAGCTTTCTTACCCTTCTAAAAACACCTGTCGCTTCCGATGCTGCGACACTTACATTCTGCACATCGTCAGCGGCGACTCCTATAGAAAAAGAGTTGGCATTGCTCAGCCCTAAACGGCGAATATTGTTATAGGACGTTAATATAAAATTATCCTGACTTCCTCTGGCACCAGAACCCTTTGCCGCTAACACACCGACAACCCGGTAGGGTAATGTCCCAACCAAAATCATTTTATCTACCGCTCTTCCCGTATTACTGCCAAAAAGTTTTACTGCCAAATCATTACCCAATACGCATACATTTCTTCCCGAGTTCACATCGTTAACGGAAAGATTGCGGCCATCGGCAACGGTAAAGCCATTTACAAACAAATAGTTCTCATCTCCACCGCTGAGTGTTACGTTGGGATTCGTTTTTATATTCTTGTAATGCACTTCCACACTTCCACCGGTAGCATCAAGGGCAATACTCACTTTTGCGGGAAACTTATATTTTTGCTTAAATAACTCTGCTTCTACCTTGGTAATGGGTTTATCAAGATTCGATTTTTTCTGACGCTTACCATTTTGCACACGCACTTGATTGCCGAAGCGCTGCATATCTTTATACGTAATAGTAAATCCATTAGCGCCCATAGAAGAAAAACTGGAGCGCATCTTCTGCTTAATTGCTGTTGTCGAGGTTACAATCCCAATTAGGGCCATAATACCCAAAGCAATAATAGTAACGGTAATACCGGTACGGAGCTTATTACTTTTAACAGTACGAAAAGCGGAAGATAATGAATCAAAAAGGTTCATTTTATAAAGATAAGAAGCATCAGCCTCTCCGGAAAATATTTATGATGAAAGAGAAATCACGCTGTTGAGCGGCACAAAAGATATTGCCGAATACCTCCCGCCTATAAAAACTGCTGTTGTTCAAAATAAAACAAAATATGATCTTTCAAAAAATTCTCCTGCTCCATGACCGATTGGGAAGCATGCTCTTTTAGCTGTATAAAATGGGGCCAGCCATCTTCATCGTGGTGATCTAACTTATAGTACCCACTTGGCAGCAGCAAAGTACAAATCGCTACATGCATCAGATCTTGCTTCTGCTCTTTTGAAATATTATTCTGGATAAACCCCGTTTCCTGCATCCCTATTAAAAACAAAATAGCCTCCATATCGGGCTTCTTTTCAAATTTTTCCGCAAGTTTCGCTTCCAAATTCCACCACCGTTGTGTTATATCGTCGTTTACATTCATAAGGCAAAGATAATAGTGAATGAGCAAAGAATATTTTTTTCAAATGACCAAGCTCTTCAAATCTTCAAATTAAATTTATCTTTACCCAAATTTCTTAGATGTTACAAGTAAACGTATTGAGGCAAAACCCTGACTGGGTAAAGGAAAGACTGAAAGTAAAGAACTTCGCAAGCATCCATCTGGTAGATGAAATCATTGCGTTGGATAATGAGCGCAAACGCCTGCAAACAGAATTTGATACTATACAATCGAAAATAAACCTAGCCTCCAAAACCATCGGCGCGCTAATGGCACAGGGCAAAAAAGAAGAAGCAGCAAATGCAAAAGCAGAAGTAGCTACCTTAAAACCATTACTTGACCCTTTAAAAATAAGTGCAACTGAGGTAGAAGAAAAATTATACAAAACGTTAGTACAATTACCCAATTTACCCAACGAAAAAGTTCCTTTGGGCAAAACTCCCGAAGACAATGTGGTCGTACGCGAAAGTGGCTCAAAGCCGACCTTAGCAACAACTGCTTTACCTCATTGGGATTTAATAAAAAAATACGATTTAATAGATTTTGAGACCGGCGCAAAAATTACCGGCAGCGGCTTCCCACTATATAAAGGTAAGGGTGCAAAATTACAACGTGCCTTGGTACAATATTTCTTAGACTTCAATACAGCCGAAGGCTACACTGAATACATTCCTCCTTATATGGTCAATGAGACCTCAGCCTATGCAACAGGACAATTGCCCGACAAAGAAGGTCAAATGTACCACGCGACAGAGGATAATTTTTATTTAATTCCCACCGCCGAAGTACCTGTTACCAATATTTACAGAGACGAAATCTTAAAACAAAGTGATTTGCCATTAAAGCTTACTGCCCATTCTCCTTGCTTTCGCCGTGAGGCCGGAAGTTTTGGCAAAGATGTGCGTGGGTTAAACCGTGTGCATCAATTTGAAAAAGTGGAAATCATTCAAATTGTGCATCCCGAAAAAAGCGAAATGGTTTTGGATGAAATGGTGGCGCACGTAGAAAAATTAATTCAATCGCTCGAATTGCCCTATCGCATTTTGCGTTTGTGTGGTGGTGATATGGGTTTTACAAGCGCGATTACCTATGATTTTGAAGTGTATAGCGCAGCCCAACAGCGTTGGTTAGAAGTAAGCAGCGTCAGCAATTTTGAATCCTACCAAGCCAACCGTATGAAATGCCGTTTTAAAAATACCGATGGTAAAACACAATTGGTACATACTTTAAATGGAAGTTCTTTGGCTTTACCAAGAATAGTTGCAGCTTTACTGGAAAATAATCAAACGGAGACGGAAATAAACCTACCGAAAGTATTGCACAGATATTTTGGTGCAGAAAAAATATAAAATCTATTTAATCCAGATGACATGCGGCAAAACAGTGGATAGGACCAATTGAAGATTATAAATGAATTCAAAGAACATATAAATAGGCCGGTAATTATAACGAAATAAGCACTGCTGAGAAAAACAAAAATAGATTAAGTGATTGATTCTATTAAATCAAACGGGCATTTCTCAGCTAAAAACAATTCCTAGAAATGCCTTTATCAAAAAACTCCAATGAATTTGATAGATGATATAAGACCATTGGCAAAACACTTGCAACAGTTGCAGCAGCTAGCTTATCGGCAATACCTGCCGCAGCTAGAATCTTTGACGGAAAATAAAATTAAGGACGATAGCACCATTCAAGGTTTACTGGATGGGATATTAGATTTTTGCGGAGAGGAGAAAATGCTTTTGTTATTTAAAAAACTTTGCCGCTACTATTTTGATATCAACCCACAAGCCACAGCCAGGTATATTCATTTTTATCGTGAAATGTGGGATAGTTAATGTAAAAATTTTCTCACTGATTTTATCGATTTGCAAACGATTAAAAGGATGTTTAAAAAAAAGACATCTCTTTTGAGACCATCAGTCCAATAATAAGGCAATCGCCTCTTCCGACAACCAAGAATTATCTTTCCCGTTTAAAGAGTGCCTCCCCCCAACTAAGTCTGCTTCCCGTTTTCTGCCTGGTAGACTTGTCCCAGCAATAAATCCTTTTTCTCAAAAATAGCAAGCGCATTTGCATTTATTTTCATCGGGTTCAGAAAACGATTGAATAACACTAAAAAATCAGCGACGGAAGCCTAAAATAAGCCTTCAGTTAATAATTGGTAATTTATTGATCATATGATTATTAAATATAATAAATATAAATATTTAACAAAGAATAAAAACTTTATATTGCTAATTTGACTTTTATTTAATCGATTAAGTATATTTGGATAACAAATGGTTGTTCTTTATACATAGAAATCGATTCCAAATCTTGTCCATCATATTTTTCATTTTTAAAAAATATCAAAATGACTGCTGAAAATTTAAAAATAAAAGACATTGCCAAAGCGTTGAAAGTTGCTCCCTCAACTGTTTGCAGAGCTTTGCAGGGAAGGCACAATATCAGTGAAACTACAAGAAAAAAAATTGAAGACTATGCGACTAAACATCATTATCGTCCTAACCTATTTGCGCAAAGTCTTCAAAAGAAAAAGACAAGATATATTGGCGTAATGGTGAGTTCAATTCCCAATATGTTTTTTTCGCAAGTAATTAATGGAATTGAATCGGCTACAAACGAGAATAATTATTTTAGCATTATTTCACAAACTAACGAATCGTATGAGCAAGAAGTCAAAAAGTTAGAAAATCTAGAATGGAGAAGTATAGATGGATTATTAGTTTCACTATCCTCTGAAACGGAAGATTTAACACACTTTAAAAAGCTACAGGAAGAAGGCATACCCATCGTATTTTTTGACAGGGTTACAGATACGATTAAAACGCATACTGTCTCTGTGGATAATAAAGGTGGGGCATACAATTGTACAAAACAGTTAATAGAAAAAGGCCACACCCGCATCGCACATATAACCAGCCCCCCAAGACTATCCATAACCAATGAAAGGTTAGCAGGATATGTAGATGCACTTAAGGAAAATAACATGCCTGTTAATAGTGATTATACAAAATACTGTGCGCACGGCGGAAAGGATTCGATGGAGATAGAAATAGCGTTTAATGAATTGATGGCATTGCCAGAACCTCCTGATGCGATTTTTACCGGTTCGGATCGTATAACGATGGAGTGCTTAAATTTAGCACAAATATGGAAAGAAAAGACGAGTCAACCAATGACTATTGCCGGGTTCAGTAATTTTGATATGCCGGGGATTTTACATAATAATGTCATTACAGTTAAGCAACCAGCTTTTGAAATGGGAAAGCTTGCTACTGAATTATTATT
>NZ_JBNQGD010000154.1:0-1655 GCF_050436765.1 Arachidicoccus sp.
AAGAAGGTCCCTAACAATAGCAATAACAATATCGCAGCCGCAGAAAAGAGTCGTGTTATATAAAACTGTTTGTTTCCTTTCTGAATTTGTTGCTTTAGTTTATATAAAATATCTGCTTTTACATCTCTGTGTAAATTTAATTTATAGTCAGCCCATTGTATATTTTCATAAGTCAATGAATCGTACCATTGCTCTAACAATGCTTTTTCCTTCTCAGAGATAGTTCCCTTTAGATATTGCTCAGCCCAAATACCTATTTGCTCTTCACTAGGATGATTCATTTATAAAAAAGTGTTTATTTAGAGTCTACACTTTTTTAACAAAACCCCTATGCCGCCCTAAAATAAATATTAAAATATAAATTTTTTAAGTGCGGAGCGTAAATGACCTAATGCTTTTGACATATGATTTTCTACCGTTTTTTGAGAAATATTCAGTTGATTCGAAATTTGTCTTCCACTGAGGCCTGCTTCTCGATTTAGCCTATACACTAGTCTGCATTTTTCTGGTAACTCTAAAATACTTCGTTCCAGATCGGCGCGTAAGGATTCATAATTAATCCAATCTTCAGTAGCATTGCTGGTTGTTACGATCGCTATTTCTCTCATCTTAAGAGCCTGTTTTTGCTTATTTGCGAAATGTGTATATACTTTATACTTAACTGCGCCAGCCAAATAGCACTTTAAATTGCCTTGAACGGATAGTTTTTGTCTTCGCTTCCAAAGCTCGAAAAATATGTTTTGCACTATTTCTTCTGCGTCATTGAAATCGCCCACTTTTGCTAAAGCAATAGTAAAGACCCATTCCCAATATCTGTTATATAATTCGGTGAAAGCCTTCTCATCGCCTTGTTGTAAATATTTCAATAATGTGCCTTCGCTAAACGACTTATATTTATTGGCCATCGAATTTATTTTCATCCGTTTTGTATCATAATGATGCAGTGTAAACGTTTGCGTATTATAATTAAAAAAAATAGCTTCGTTGCTAATTGATAAAATTTGAATCTGGAAATATTATATGCAGCTTACACTTTCTATTATTTTATTTGTAATAATTAGTTAAAATGTTAACACTTATTTGCATAAATGTATGACATATTGAGATAATAAACATTTTTTAACATTACTTTTTTTAGTGGTTCTTAAGAATACGCCCTTTGAAAATATATTTTGCGTCGGTTGCTGATGGACGGGCAATATCTACGCTTTTGCATAGGGATAAACAAATACTTCCTTCTAACGGATCTGAAATAATACGTAGCTATTGGTGCTTGGCGTTGTAAATAGAAGGAGCGTCTGATTTTGTATAAAGAGGCGGCCAGGGGCGTATTCTTTCATAGTGTAAGAAGCCGCAATAGATATTGCGCAAACAGGATTTAGACCGATTCGTTTTTTTATGTAAGCCAGAAGGCCGCCAGCATCTGTAGATAAAAATGTTTAAGTTTTGGGCGAAATGAATCATCATTATTTTAATAATAATAATCAACTGCGTTTTAACACGCATGAGGGCAGGTACGCGATGTCTTTTATCAAAACAAGTTCGGGTAATCCTTTTATGCAGTCAAAAAAACAGGGCTTCTTCCACGACAGATTTATCTTTAAGTGACAGGAATTATCTGCAAACAAGGGCGGCCATTAAGGCGTAATGGTTTA
>NZ_JBNQGD010000155.1:0-41393 GCF_050436765.1 Arachidicoccus sp.
CTATGGCACAAACAAATATAAACACGGAACCGTTTATAGAGGTGAATGCATCTGCTGACACAATGGTCGTTCCTGATGAAATCTACATAAGCATTACTGTTTCAGAGAATGATAATAAAAAATTATCTGTTGAAGATCAGGAAAAAAGAATGATTAATGCATTCCAGGCATTAAATATCAATGTTGAAAAAGATTTGAGCACAAGTGATATGATTAGTGACTTTAAGAATCGTTTTTTGCGCACGAAAGACGTCATTAAGACTAAAGAATATCAACTTAAGGTTGGTGATGCAATGACTGCAGGAAAAGTCTTTGCTGCCTTAGAAGATATTGGCATTGCCAATTCCTCTATTTCAAAAGTAGATTATTCGGATATGGAATCATTGAAAAATCTGTGCAGAACAAAAGCGATACAAAATGCTAAAGTAACTGCTGAAACGCTTGTTAAACCGTTAGGCCAAAAAGTGGGGAAAGCGATACAGATTATAGATGCCAACAATACTCCGATCTATAATCCACAAGTAAGAATGTACAGTATGGCTAAGGTTGCAGGTGCAGACGAGACGCCCAAAATTGATTTTGAAAAAATAAAGGTTCAGGGGAACGAAAATGTAAAATTTATTTTAGAGTAAGCAATGTACACCATCCATAAAATTGCTTCGATTGTAGATGCTGTAAGTATTCTGGTAAATGAAGATGCTACAATTGAACATTTAATTACAGACAGCCGTAAAGTAACCTTTGCGGCTTCATCTTTGTTTTTTGCCTTAAAAACGGAGCATAGAAACGCTCTAATTTTTTTGGATGATTTGTACCATCAGGGTATTCGAAATTTTGTGGTGCAAGAGCGTCTCGACTTCTCAGAATATAAAAATGCGAACTTTTTAATTGTAAAAGATGTGCTTTCTGCTTTACAAAGAGTAGCGCAGTTTCATCGCTTACAATTTCATTATCCCGTAATTGGGATTACCGGAAGCAACGGTAAAACCATCGTAAAAGAATGGTTGAACTTTTTATTGAGTGATGCCTATAAAATTGTGCGTAGTCCGCGCAGTTATAATTCGCAAATAGGTGTTCCGCTTAGCGTATGGGAGATGAGTGAAGAATATAATTTAGGCATTTTTGAAGCTGGTGTTTCGGAAATGAATGAGATGGACAACCTGCGAAAAATCATTCAACCTGAAATTGGAATTATTACCAACATCGGCGATGCGCACGAAAAAGGTTTTGCCAACAAGCAACGAAAATTAGAGGAAAAGATAAAGCTCTTTCAACATTCAAAGGTTATTTTTGCGGGTGGGGACGACGAGCAAATTATTTCAACCTTAAAGGAAAAGACTACTGCGAAAATTTTCTCATACGGGAAAAATGAAAGTGCCACTTTAAGAATTATTGAGATAAAAAAAGAGCAAAGGCAAACAAGGATTGTTGCCAATTATCAAGGTAGAGAAACTTCGATTGTTATCCCTTTTGTTGATGACGCTTCTGTTCAAAATGCTTGTATTTGCTGGATTGTGGTGATTTATCTTGAATTGGATGAGCGTATTATTGCCACAAAAATAATGCAATTGCCTGCAATTGATATGCGGCTGCAGGTGCTGCCTGCCATTAACAGGTGTACGATTATCAATGACAGTTATAGCTTAGATATTGATTCGTTGAGCATTGGGTTGGATTTACTCAACCAGCAATTATTGCCCAAAACGGTTATTCTGTCGGACTTTCACAATGACGAGAAAAAGACTTATCAATCTGCGATAGAAATCTTAGGCAATAAGAAAATCAGCCGTTTAATTGTCATCGGGAAAAATTGGCAACAATATCTAAGCGAATTAAAAAATAAACTTGCTGTTGTTGAGCATTATTTATCTACGGAAAATTTTGAAGAAAAGTTTCAGTCCAATCAATTCAGAGATGAGGCTATCCTTTTGAAAGGAGCTCGTAGCTTTCATTTTGAAGATCTGTTGAATTTGTTGATTGAGAAGGTTCATCAGACTAGACTGGAAATAAATTTATCTAACATCGTCCATAATCTAAAAGAATATCGCAAGCATTTAGAACCGACAACAAAAGTAATGGCGATGGTAAAGGCCTTTGCCTACGGTAGTGGGAGTGTGGAGATCGCTAGTATTTTGCAATATCACAAAATTGATTATCTCGCGGTAGCCTATGCTGATGAAGGTGTGGAATTGCGCAACGCCGGAATCAAGGTTCCGATAATGGTAATGAATGCAGATGAGTACGGATTTGAGACGATGGTGCAGCACAATTTGGAACCCGAGATTTATTCTTTTAAAATATTGAATGAATTCGCTTCATTTCTCCAAAAGCAAGGAGTGGCACAGTTTCCGGTGCATATCAAACTCGATACGGGAATGCACCGCTTGGGCTTCGAAGAAAGAGAGATTAATCAATTAATTTCTTCGTTGAAGGAAAATAAATTGCTTGTGATAAAATCTGTTTTTAGCCATCTCGTTGGAAGCGAAGATGCCGCAGAAGATGATTTTACAAAGCGACAAGCGGAAATTTTTAGACGTTGCTGTGATAAAATTCAATATGCTATTCAATATAATTTTATAAAACATATTGCCAATTCTGCTGCGGCGGCTCGTCATATTGATTTACAATTTGATATGGTACGATTGGGCGTCGGCTTGTATGGCGTGAATACAACGAATGAAAAATTAGATTTAAAAGTGGTTGCATCTTTAAAAACGACGATTGCCCAAATAAGACATTTGCGAGCCGGAGAGACTGTTGGTTATAACCGAAAAGGAAGAATTGAAAAGCCAACAATAATTGCCACTATTCGCATTGGATATGCGGACGGTTACAACCGAAGGTTCAGCAACGGAGCGGGTTTTGTGCTGATAAATAATCAGCCTGCCAAAGTAGTTGGCGTGGTAGCAATGGATATGACCATGGTGGAAATCACGGATATTCCGAATGTAAAAGAAGGTGATGATGTGGAGGTTTTTGGTGAGCATTTAGCTGTTCAACAGCTTGCAGATTGGAGTGGCACGATTGCCTATGAAATATTTACTTCGGTGGGACAAAGGGTAAAGAGGGTCTATGTGGAAGAGTAGAAAACAGCTAATTTGGTGAGTGAAAATTTAAAAAATTGAACTTTTTGTGCTTGTAATTAAGTTGTTCGCCGACCCGCAATTGCGGACCTGTGCCATTCGAGAACTACGAACCTTTAATTGTGCATTGCAGATTTTGAAGTTCAAGATCTAGGTTGGAGCAATTTATTTTTATTCGGTGGTCATTGTATCTATCTTTTGTTGAAGACTTGTTATCTTATCTTTTGTCTTTGAAATATTTCGTTGGGTTTTTTCTATTCTGGAAGTAAGGTTAGCTGCTCTTTTGCTGGCTTTAGAGGCACGTTTTGCTATCTTGCTGGCAGATTTGGCTTTGCGTGTATCTCCGGCATTGGCGGCCATTTCCGCAGAATACTCTTTACTCTTTGCTGCCGACTTTTTTGCTTTTTCGTTGGCATCTTTTAAATCTTTTTGGGAGTCTATTAGATCGTTTTGATAATCTGCCAATTTCAACTTTTGTTTATTTAATTCTGTTTTTTGTTTTAAGAGTTCTTTGTGTTCTTTCAGTGTTTTGATAGAATCGGGTGAAACACCATTTTGTGCTTTTATCGCAGTAACTGTTATTAATAATAATGCAAGGGTTAAGAATTTAGTAAGGAAGTTTTTCATCATGTGGTTTTGTTTTGGCAAAGATAATAGTTTGTATTGTTCTTATTCTTCTCAGTGTACCACTAATTTTATTTCCGGTGCGTCAATCAAGGTAAGCCCGTCAGTAATTAATTTGGAGAAGGAGTTTTCATTCTCTGCGCGATGAGTTAAATGGGTTCTTATTTCTTGGGCTAATGTGATTTGTATTTTTTCATGCAATAATATTTCTAGTATTTCCAAGGGTGCCAACCAATCATCGGAATGCTTTTGCTGCAGCTCTCTCCAGATGTGAGCTAAATTTTCGTAATTGTTTTTTTGTATGCGGATATCTCTTATTTGCTGATATATTTTTTGGAGATCAATTGTTTTTTTGTCATACACAATTTTTGGTGTGTCATTATTGGAGGCTACGATTATTTCATAATTGTCTTTATCTGCGTGACCATTAAAAACTGAAATTATTTTATCGCCTACTGCCATATCGTAAACGCCCCATTCAGGTTTAAAAAGGAGTTCATTGTTTTGCGTGACGCGGCAATTTTCAAAGCTGATAAGTAGCGTTTTGTTATTTTTTCTTACAAGGTTAATTACTGTTCCCGAAATTTCTACGCCGCTCTCAAATTCGAGCTGTACTTCATTTTTGACAAATACGCCTATCTTTCTCCATGCCATTTCATCAAAATCTTCCAAGGACTTTTCATTGTTTTTTAATTTTCCTACAGGAGAGGAGAACCCATCTTTATGATAATCCTTTCCATGGCCCGGTAATTGTTTATTCTCAAAACTCAATGCCGATGGACCAATAGTTTTAATAAAACCTACTTCATCATTTCCCGTTTCTACGACATCTGTAAAAACACCGCTAAGCTGTAATCCGGAACTATATACAGCAGTAGCTACGTTACGGCTGTCGATCGCTTTACGTATCCCTTCGATACCTCCACGACGAAATGCCATTGTATCGGCGAATTCTTCCAGTACTTTAATTAAGTTTTGAAAATTGGGTGTAACGAAAAGTTGGGGCTGTGCTTTTGTAATATCGTAGGCCTGATTTGCAGTGTCAATATTATACCAGAGCTTTTTTACCTCCGGTTGCATACAGCTCACGCTTTCACCGATCGAAGATAATAATCCAGCACCGTATATTTTTGGCTGTTCCAAAGTCCCAATCAATCCATATTCAACCGACCACCAATGTAAGCGGCTCAGCAAAGCCATCTCAGACGGTTCGCCCAAGTTCTTGAAACAATAATCAAGTTGTACTTCGGCTTTTTTTATGGCCTCTTCGCTGGAGTTGGGCAATTCTTTTAGAACAGATAAATCTCGTATTGCTTCGTACAAATCGTAATCTTTTGAAGAGAACATGGCCTTTGCTCCGATGGATCCAAAATAACTGAGATAGTTATTATAATCCGGGTCAGCGATGATGGGTGCGTGTCCTGCTGACTCGTGAATAATATCTGGTGTCGGTGTATATTCTATATGATTGAGTTGCCGTATATCAGCGGCAATCACTAGCACTTTATATTCCTGAAATTCCATGAAAATAGCAGGTGGAATAAAGCCGTCCACTGCAACCGCACCCCAACCAATTTCTGATAAATTATCGTTCATGGTTTGGAGGTCCGGAATGTGTTCAATACTTAAGCCGGCGCGCTCCAGGCCTTTGATATAAGGATAATAGGCTACTTCTTTTAGGTAGCTATAGTTTTGTCGCATCACATAGCGCCATACTGCATGATCAATAGCTGTGTATCGCTCATAGTGTTGTGGTACTATGTATTGCTTCAAATGTCTTGGTAGCGCTGCTACGTGTATATTATTAAAATCGTTGTACATAATAAGACTTTGTAAATCTGGGGCAAATTAAAGATTATTTTTTTAAAAAACTAACGATTGTGAGTTAAAATTATTGCTATTTGATTCAAATGCAAAATCTATCCAAATTTCTCAACAGAAGGCATTTGCGAAATTATTTTTGCACTATAAGTGTTAACTTTGCGCCTCATTCCACACCTTAAATCCCGCAACTTATGACTGTAGTGCACGATAAATCTTTAGCCACAAAACAAAAAGCCCTTACTATTAATTTAGACAAGAAAATTTATGGCACTTTTGCGGAAATAGGTGCAGGGCAGGATGTGGCCAGTAACTTTTTTAAAGCAGGAGCAGCATCAGGTACAGTTGCTAAGACAATGTCTGCATATGATAAAGAATTTTCTGATGAAATCTATGGTTCTCAACCCGACAAAAGATATGTAACCGAAGCAAGGCTTTTGTCTATGCTTTATCACGAATATGATTTGTTGATTGAACGTCTAGGTGCAACGAAAGGTGGTGACACAACTTTCTTTTCGTTTGCAGATACTATTTCTGCTCTTAATTATAAGAAGTCCAATGACGGCCATGGGTGGATGGGCATCCGGTTTCAGTTGAAGCCCAATGGGCAATACAATGAAGTAGTGATACATGTAAAGCTGCTGGATAATCAAAATTATTTGCAACAACAAGCGGTCGGGGTTTTAGGAGTCAATTTGTTGTATGCCTGTTATTTTTATTATGCTGATACAACTGTTTTTATGCAATCACTGATGGATGACCTTTCCAGAGATCGCATACAAATAGATATGATTCGTTTTGAAGGTCCTGATTTTATAGGTGTAGATAATCGTTTGATGAGTCTCCACTTAGTAAAATATGGCTTCTCTGATGTTGCCGTATTTGGTCCCAATGCGAAAAATTTACCACCTTCTGATGTATTGTATAAAAAACATGTGGTCGTTTTGCGCGGACGCTTTCGTCCGATTATCAATGTGCATATAGATATGTTGGATAGCGGGGTGAAACAATTTTTGCAGGAACCAGATGTGGATGCCGCGAATGTGTTGGTAATTACCGAATTGACTTTACAAGGGTTGAAAGAGCGTGATGCTAAAGAAAACGCAGATATAGACGAGAAGGATTTTTTGGATCGGGTTGATATTCTTTGCTCTCTTGGCCAGACGGTGATGATTTCTAACTTCTATGAATATTATAAACTCGCCGCTTATTTGTCTAAATATACAAGATTGAAAATGGGAATGATATTGGGCTATCCCAATCTCGAATATATTTTCTCTGAAGTACATTATCAAGATCTACCCGGTGGAATCCTAGAGTCTTTCGCTACGCTTTTCAGCCGGAATGTGAAACTATTTATTTATCCGACACAGAAAGAGGGTGTCATTCAAAATTGTCTCCAATTTCGACCGCCCGCTCATTTAATCGATTTGTATCGATACCTGGTAGCCAATAATAGGATTGAAGACATTACGCATTACAAGGAAGGCAATCTACAGATTCACACAGATAATGTATTGGCCATGATAAAACATGGAGAAGAGGGTTG
Organism: Arachidicoccus sp.; assembly: GCF_050436765.1. Taxonomy (NCBI): domain Bacteria; kingdom Pseudomonadati; phylum Bacteroidota; class Chitinophagia; order Chitinophagales; family Chitinophagaceae; genus Arachidicoccus; species Arachidicoccus sp. Next base: position 7,078 of record NZ_JBNQGD010000155.1, read on the forward strand.
GGAAGAATTTGTTCCTGTTGAAGTAGCACAAATGATAAAAGAGCGTTGCTTATTTGGTTATCCCCGTAAAGTAGTGCCGGCAAATAGTTAACCGGCACATAAGAGTAAATTTATAAAAAGGAGCGCACAACCCATCCATCGTTTTGGTGTGGATGGGTTGTACGCGACAAACAAGGTTTAAAAATTGTTTGGTTTAGGAACTTAACCAGAACACTAAACAGAAACGGAGTAACGTTACCATTAGGTAAGTCTATGACCTCCGAAGCCCAGGGCGCATCGACCCTACCGTGAGTGGGTAATTCACCGAGCCGACAATTCAGCGATGTTTGGCTTATTGCCGTCTATAGTATGTAGTATTTTTAAGCTGAAATATCTTGCTTTGACAGGGTTATCGAGGGGTATATTTTGTAATATTGGATTTGACTGAATATTGCCAAATTCGCCTCCGGCGACCTTTTGCCAATGCTGTTTATCCCGGCTAACATACAACTCATATTGATCGATATTACCAGCACTGCTACCATCTTGTCTTGGTAAATAAGTGAAGGCATTAATTGTTTTATCTTTCCCCATATCTACTATTATTTCTTGAGGAAACTTTGTAGAATTGCTTTGCCAAAAAGTTTTTGTATTATTATCTATCAATGCACCGGCGTTGTTTATATGCAGTACTTGCCAATTTGATTTATCGATGCTTTTTGTGCTATTTGTTCTTGTTTCCTCATTCAGTGCGGGCTGTGCGAATAGTGCAAAGTCGCTAAGTGCAATGTTTACTGGTGACTTTACAATGCGAAGGCGCAATTTTTTTGCGGTGATTTTTTTGTCCAATCTTATCAAACGGTTGCTACCTATACTGCTGGCCCCCGCCAGATACTGCCATTGATTATTTCCCCAAATATCGATAGCTAAACTGTCTATGCGCTGACCGAGTTTGGTGTTTTCTTTTAAGCGAATAATGTCGAAAGTTCTTGCTTCCGGTAGGGTAATGATGAGTTGTGGTGTGTGTATATCATCATCTGTTGCCCAATAAGAGAATTGATTATCGTCTAATAGAAATTTTGTACCGTAATGTTTTTGGTCATTGCCACGAACGTTTGAAGCCATTATTTTGGCACCTTTAGCAAGGTTATGACTAAAAGTTTGACGTAAAATATCCCCAAACTCTTTTAAATTAATAGAATCTGTGCTAAATATTTTGCCATCTGTGTCGGGTGGGATATTTAGCAACATGGAGGCACCACGACCTACTGAAAGAAAATAATGATTCCATAAATCTGTTGCGCTGCGTACATTGTCATTTTGATCCTTGTGCCAAAACCAGCCCGGGCGAATTGAGAAATCTACTTCGGCTGGCATCCAATATTTGCCATCACGTGTACCATTGATGGAAAATTTACTATTAATAGTTCCATTAGAAGGTTGCTTGCCTGGGATTCTAGAAACGGGAGTGAATGTTTGCCAGCAAGGGTCTCCGGCATATCCCTGTTCATCGCCCACCCAACGTAGATCTGCACCAATGTCGCCGAAAATCAAAGCATGTGGCTGGATCTTTTTTTCCAAAGCCCAAATACTCGGCCAGTTGTAATAGGTTGTCCTATCTATATTTCTCGTTTCACGTGCGCCGCCGTAGTAGCCGTCACCCCCATTGGCACCGTCGTGCCAGACTTCAAATACAGGACCATAATTGGTAAGTAGTTCTGCAATTTGCGCGCGATACATTTTTACATAAGCTTGCGTACCATATTTCGCCGAATTTCTATCCCAGGGTGATACGTATACGCCAAACTTCATCCCATATTTCCGGCATGCTTGTTCAACTTCTTTTACCAGGTCACCCTTGCCATTTCTGAATGGACTTTTAGTAATATTATGTTCCGTAGTTTTTGTTGGCCACAAACAAAAGCCATCGTGGTGTTTGCAGGTGAGGATAATGCCTTTGAACCCGCCTTGTTTTATCGAGCGAACAATTTGATCAGCATCAAAATCTTTTGGGTCGAATAACGAAGGGTCTTCATCTCCATATCCCCATTCTTTGTTGGTAAAAGTGTTGAGTCCAAAATGCACAAATGCATAAATATTATTCTCTTGCCAGTTCAGCTGATCTTGGTTGGGCAACGCGCCATATGGTTTTGGCGGCGGAATTTTCTGCGCCGTTAATCCTGTACTAAATAATAAGAAAAGAAAACTGGCAGTGATGAAAAATATACGCTTATTCATTTTTGATTCAATTTGGTGAGAAAAACGAAGAAGTGAAATTAGCTCAAATACTTTGTTTGCTATGATAATAGATTGACGAGAAGTTGCGCTATCTTAACTTGTTTTGCTGACAAAAAAACCGACTAAGGTCTATTAGTCGGTATATAATGATATAATTGGAGAACCTCTAATTACTTTTTGAGTCCGCCTATCAAAATGGAAATCATATTCTCTTCGAGCTCGTCGGGTGGAATTTGTGTTTTGGATCGATGCCAGGATTCTATACCATTGACTGCGTGCAACAACAACCAAATCGTTGAAGGAACGTTTATTTTTTTTATTTCGCCAGTTTCCACCCCCCTTGTTATAATTTGATTGAATCGCTTACGGTAATTGTGTTTCATCGTTTGGTAGTTGGATAGATAAGCATCGTCCAAGTGCACCCATTCACGATCGGCGACAATTACGTTATCAGAATTTTCGATCATTTGTCTGATTTGAAAACGTAAAATTGTTTCTACTTTTTTCAGATAACTGTCTTTTGAAGCCTCTACCGATTCCAAATGTTCATTGTATGTAGCAGCTGTATTAAAACAGATATCATACAATAACTCAGATTTGGAACGGATGTGGTTGTAAAGACTCGCAGCCTCGATACCTATTTTTTCAGCTAGGTCGCGCATACTTGCGGCTTTGTAACCGCGTTGCCGAAAGAGTTCAGAAGCTGCATGCAAAATTACTTCTCTTTTTGTGATGTCTTTGTCTGTTTTGATTCTTGCCATAAATACAAAATTAAAATAGGTTTATCAAATATACGAATTTAGGCTTACACAAATTTAATTTGTAGTTTTATTGTAAAAATAACTTTTGTTGAAAATGGATAAACTTTCAGATGAACTGTCTATTTTATTAAATGTTCCTTTGCTAAAAGAATCGATTTCAGAGGAGGATTTGGTGGCGAAATTGTCTGCGATTGTAGAAAATTGGATAGAAAGGGACTTTAATCATCTAGTAGAAGTATTGTATCGTGTGGATATTGATGAAAGAGTATTAAAAGAAAAGTTGAATAGTGGGCCGCTTGAAAATACGGCGGAAATTATTGCGAGACTGCTTTTGGAAAGACAGAAACAAAAATTAGCTTTGCGCAATCAGTTTCATTTCTCAAAGGGGAATATTGAGGAAGATGAACGTTGGTAATTTTTTGTCATTAAACTTTCAACTGTATTTTAAATAATGTATCAATCCACTACACAGATTAGAGTTCGGTATGCAGAGACAGATCAGATGAGTGTTGTGTATTATGGCAATTATGCACAATATTTTGAAGTAGGTCGCGTAGAGGCGATAAGACAATTAGGCTATAGCTACAAGGCAATGGAGGAAGAAGGGATTATTTTACCCGTGGTGGAGATGCATGCTAAATATCTACGTTCTGCTTCTTATGATGAATTGCTTACCATAATTACTACCATTAAAGAAATGCCGACAAAGCATGAAATAGTTTTTGATAGCGAAATTTATAACGATCGTAAAAAGCTACTAACGAAAGCTACAGTACATCTTTATTTTGTAGATAAAAACAATTGGAAAAAGACCCATATGCCTAAAAAATTGGAAGAGCAATTAAAAAAGTTCTTCTAAATACTGTTGGGGAAGCTTTAATACTTCCTGTCAGTGGTATATCTAACTAGCTCTTCCAATGCATCTCTTACTTCTGAAACGGGATAGAGCAATAGTAAGGCAAGGGCTTCATCCCTAAAAGTATTCATTTTCTGTTCGGCGTATTCAATACCTCCGACGCTGTCAACGGCATCGAGTACAAACTTAATCTTATCTTTTTGTCTGTTTTGGTTTTTGATAATGTAGATAATTTTCTTACGTAAAGAAGCGTCACAATTGTTGAGTGTATATATAAGAGGTAATGTCAATTTTTTCTCTTTAATATCGTTTCCCGTGGGTTTCCCTATTTTGGCAGAACCGTAATCAAACAAATCATCTTTTATCTGAAAAGCCATGCCCACCTTTTCGCCAAAGAGTTCTAAACGTTTGATATCCTCTTCATCGTTGAAAGTGGAACTTGCGCCAGCGGCACAGGCTGAGGAAAGTAGCGAGGCTGTTTTACCTTTAATTATGTCATAATATATCTCTTCGTTTAAATTGAGATTGCGCGATTTTTCAATCTGTAGCAGTTCGCCTTCACTCATTTGTTTTACCGCGGTAGATAATATTTGCAATACACGAAAGTCCCCGTTGTCGATAGAAAGCAGTAATCCTTTTGATAACAGATAGTCTCCCACCAAAACGGCAATCTTATTTTTCCAAACCGCATTTACAGAAAAAAAGCCCCGCCGCTCGAAAGATTCGTCCACAACATCATCGTGTACAAGCGTTGCCGTATGTAATAATTCTACTAAAGATGCAGCGCGATAAGTTTTGTCATTTATGTCACCGCCCAATTTTGCACATAGTAACACGAACATTGGTCGCAATTGCTTACCCTTTCGCTTTACGATGTATTGCATAATGCGGTCCAGCAGGGGAACCTTACTTTTTACGGCTTGCTTAAAGTGTTCTTCAAACTGAGACAGTTCTAACGATATGAGGGTGTTGGCTTTTTTCACTAAAAGGACTAACTATATTTAGGCTCGCTAAGATAGTATATATAAAATTGAAAATGTTGTTTTGACAGAGCAGAAAAATTAATCCGCATTTATATTTGGCATGTAGCAAAAGGGAATACGAAAAGTATTTGTTTAATGACTGCCAAAGAAATGTTTATTTGGCACGGTATATGTTAAAACTAATTCGGCAATAAGATTGGTGAAATCAAGTAGCTGATCAGGTGGGTGTTTTTGTTATATTTGATGTATAGTTAAACAATTAGATGTAATAAAAATTTGCAATTTTAAAAACAATGACTATTTTTGCCCACGAATATTCATTGGAAGCATTAAATTAAAAAAAATTAAATCTCTACTTATGGCAAGCAAAAAGTACACGATGATGTTAGGTCTATTGGGCCTAATCTCGACAGCAGCTTTTGCTCAGGACACTACATCGACTAAAGCGATGGACAATTCAATGAGCAAAACCGGTACCAGCATTTCTGCAGGCACCAACGCTGACGACTCCTGGATTTATGATGGTACGAACCGCGTTCGTGCATCTCAAGACGCTCAGCAAACAGGTTTCTTAAATCACACTAACGCTTATCCTGCGAAACCAAAAAGTATGTGGGAATTGGGTATTGGTGTAGGTCCTTCTTTCTTACTTGGACCAATTGATCCAAGATTTGGATATGGTGCCAGTATTTCATTGAGAAAATCTTTAAGTCATATTTTCTCTATCAGAGCACAATACGGTGCTTCTATGAACTATGGTCAAGATTTTCAGACAAGATCAATTGGCGAAGCAGCATTAGGAAATGATCCCAACGGTGTTGCGGCTAAAGTTAATGCTAAAGGTGGAAAATATTTAGCGAATTATAAAACTTTCTTGCAAACAGGATCTGCTGATTTGATCGCTGATTTAAATGCAATTAGTAACTACCGTGGAAATGAAAAAACTTCTTGGTATGTTTTAGCTGGATATACTTTTGGATGGGCAGATGTTGCTGAAAACCTATTAGATAATGGCGGAGCTGCTTATGATTGGAGCGGTTTACCAACAGGTTCAAGAAAAGACATCAGAAATTATGCAGATAATATGTTCCATGCCGGGCAGTCTAATAAAATTTTAGATACAAAAGGTAATAATGATTTTGGAAGACAATATGAAACTGCAGTAGACGGTAATAGCCGTTCCAATGCGGTTGGTGGCGTTCCTCCAGTAACCCGTCACGGATTAGACGTTGGTATGGGTGTGGCTTTCAAAGTTTCCCCAAGATTTAATATTGGTCTTGAACAGAAATTTACTTTCTTCTTCGGAAATTCTGATATGCTTGTTGGTTTAAATAACAGAGTTAACAAACAAACTACATTGAGCTCTACTCAAGTTCGTTTCAACTTTAACTTAGGTAATAGTTCTAAACGCGTTGAGCCACTAAACTGGGTTAATCCTAACAACTATATTTACAACAAATTGGCTACTCGTGACGTATTGCCAGATGCTGATGGTGATGGTGTAACTGATCAATTTGATTTGGAACCAAATACTCCAGCAGGTTGCGCAGTTGATACACACGGTCGTTCTTTAGATACTGATGGTGACGGTGTTCCTGATTGTCGTGATAAACAAGTGTTAACTCCACAATCTTGGTTCCCAGTTGATGCTGATGGTGTTGGTACAGAACCAGAACCAGCTTGTTGCGCAGCGCTTCGCGATAGCTTAGCAAATATGCACGTAGCTCCTACATGTTCTATTGCAAACTTACCAAGTGTAAGATTCAACAAATCAAGTGTTAAATTGGACGATGCTGCTCAAGCTGCTTTAGTTTCTGCTGCTGCACAATTAAATGCTAATCCTACTTGTAAAGTGAAAATTGTTGGTTATGGCGCTTCAAACAAACGTGCTCAACAATTAAGCTGGGATAGAGTAAATGCAGTTAAAAACTTCTTGATTGAAAAACAAGGTATTTCTGAAGGTCGTATCATATTCACTTATGGTTACGATGGTGATGCAAATACTGTAGATCTTCAATCTACAACAGAAGAAGGTCCTAGCACCGTTCCTGCTCCACATCCAAATTTGCAAAGATCTTAATTTAAAGACCTATAGCATTTTAAATATTGAAGCCGTCCAATTTTTTGGACGGCTTTTTTTAATTAAAATTATCAGTCATTATCTTTAAGTGTATGTATCTTTAATTACCTTACCCTAATAAAATTATGGAAAATGCGTAAAGTATTTATTTCTGCTTTTTTTTTAATGATGTGCATAAGTGCATTTGCCCAGACTAAAATCTTTTATGGGAAACTTTTGGATAGCATTACTTATTTGCCGATTCAGGATATGCAAGTAGAGAACTTAAATACACATGCAACCGATATTACGAATATACAGGGGCTTTTTGTAATAAAAGCTAGCCTTAACGATGTCTTGTCTTTTTTGCGCGTCGGATATCATGACAGTAAATATACTATCAATAAGAATTCAGCTATGCAGGATACATTATTGATAATGGTAAGACCTAAGATAAACGAACTTCAAAGTGTCACCGTATCGAGTTATTCCTATGCCGATTATAAAGCGGATAGTATAGAACGTCGTAGAGATTTTGAAAAATTCATTGGCTACCCGCATCGAATGCTTAGCCAGGCGAATACAGGTGCCGGAATTGGTTTGAGTTTAGATAGACTCTTTGGAAGAAAGGATAGAAATAAAAAACGGGCATATAAGCTTCTTTTAGAGAATGAAGAGAGCGAATATGTTGACTTTCGTTTCAACCCGATATTGGTACATAGTTATACAGGCCTAAGGGGAGATCAGTTAAGTTCTTTTATTCGTCGATATGAGCCCTCCTATGAATGGTTGCGGGGGCATACAGATAATGAGAGTATCATGTATTATCTGAATGAAAAACTTAAAGAATATAATAAAAGCAATAAATAATTGTGAGCCTTAAATGGTGTTTCTCTTAATTTCTTACCGACCTTTGCACTTTATGCAGAAATGGCTACTGTTCTTTAGGGTACTATTTTTTTCAAATAACTTGATTTCATATGTGGTATAGGCTCGGAAAATTTATTCTCAAAAACCGATTAGTTCTATTAATAATACTCGTTCTTTTAACAGCATGTATGGCATATAAGGCCATCGATATAAAGATGAGTTATGATTTTTCTAAGGCTGTCCCTGCATCCAATCAAAAGTATAAAGATTATCAAGCTTTTTTAAAGAAGTTTGGACAGGATGGAAATACTGTTGTCATAGGTTTTTCTACTAAACAACTTTTTAATAAAGATGTGTTCAATAAGGTGGCCACATTAGAAAAATCTGTTAGAAATGCGAGGGGTGTTACCAGTGTATTAAGTGTTCCAACTGCCATCAACTTAAGGAAAGAGGATAGCCTGCAAAAATTTAATGCGGTAAATGTCTTTCATCCACCTTACCAACAACAAAGCGCTTTAGACAGCGATGTAACCGTTTTTAATACCCTGCTTTTTTACAAAAATCTTCTATACAATCCACAGACAGATGCCTACGTAATGGCCGTTCAATTGGATACAAAACTAATAAATAGTAAAGCGCGTACCGACATTATTAACGGTATTCTTAAACCTATTTCCCAATTTGAGCAAAATACACATATCCAGACACACATAAGTGGTTTACCTTTTATCAGAACGAGCGTGAGTGACAAGATTGCACACGAACTAAATTGGTTCTTAGCGGGCTCTTTTTTACTTTCGGCAATAACGCTCTTATTATTCTTCCGTTCTTTTTCTGCAATGCTTACAAGCTTGGCTGTAGTGGCAATGGGTGTTATTTGGAGTATGGGTACAATGGTTTTGTTAGGTTATAAGATTACCTTACTTACGGCCCTTATACCGCCTTTGATTGTCGTGATAGGAATTCCCAATTGTATTTACTTTTTAAATAAATATCATTCTGTTTATAAAGAGGGAGAGAATAAAAATCAGGCCATCGTTGATATGATTGGCAGGATGGGCATCGTCACATTGTTTTGCAATATTGCGGCGGCTATAGGTTTTGCTGTATTTGCTTTTACCAGTAGTGATTTATTGAAAGAATTTGGTGTAGTGTCAGGTATTAATATAATGTTGCTTTTTTTTATCTCCTTAATTTTTATACCGGCTGTACTGAGTTATTTGGCTCCGCCAAAGCCAAAACATGTCCGCTATCTGGATAGTCGATATTTAACCAATGTTTTGGTCCGAATCGAACGATGGACTTTTTTGCACACCAAATATGTATACGGTGTAACAGTAGTGTTAGTGGTCTTTTCTGTTCTGGGTATATTGCGTATGCATAGCGATGCGCATGTTGTGGATGATTTACCTCAATCAGATAAAATCTACACGGACTTAAAATGGTTTGAAAGTAATTTTAACGGCGTAATGCCTTTAGAAGTTATTATTGATACAAAAAAGAAGGACGGACTTTTTAGAAATCTGCGCACGATTGAAAAAATGGATCGTTTTTCTAATTATCTTGATTCTCAACCTGCAATGGCAAAACCATTGTCCTTTGTAGAGGCATTAAAGTTTGCAAGGCAAGCCTTCTACAACGGAGACAGTAGTTACTATGGTGTGCTTACACAGTTTGATTTGCCATTTATGGCGAACTATATCAAATCTGCCAATAATCAATCTCAAGATAGCGCTGCTGCAAAAAGTTCATTGAGTAACATGTTGCATGGTTTTATAGATTCTTCCAAGCAGGTTGCCCGCATCAGTGTAAATATGAAGGATGTGGGAAGCGCAAAATTGCCTGCATTATTAAATAAGTATCAAAAGCGGGCAGATCAAATATTTGATACAACACATTACAAAGTTACCTTTACAGGATCTACCGTTACGTTTTTAGAGGGTTCTACTTATATTATTCATGGTCTTCAAGAGAGTATATTCTGGGCATTTATTTTAATTGCTTTGGCAATGCTCTATTTATTTCGATCCTTTAGAATATTATTTTGTTCGCTTATACCCAATATCATTCCCCTGTTGGTTACCGCCGGCGTGATGGGATGGGTTGGGATAACTATAAAGCCGTCAACTGTGCTCGTTTTTAGTGTCGCATTGGGTATAGCGATAGATATTACTATTCGATTCTTGATCAATTTCAAACAAGAATTGCCGAATGGAAATAATGATGTAGATAGTACGCTTAAACAAACTATTAATACAACCGGAATAAGCATTATTTACACTTCGCTAGTCCTTGTAGCAGGCTTTGTAATTTTTTGTTTTAGTGAATTTGCAGGAACGCGCAGCCTTGGCTGGTTAACCTCATTAACTTTGGCGGTGGCTACTTTTACCAATTTGGTTTTACTTCCTGTGCTTCTTAAAACTTTCTCTCGAAAAAAATAAAAATACTTGCTTAATATGCTTCCATGTGCTTAAATTTGAGTTATGCTTACAACGCGACCTATTGGTGTATTTGATTCAGGTTTTGGCGGTCTTACTATTTTAAAAGAAATTCAAGCCAAACTACCTCAATATGATTATATATACTTGGGGGATAATGCCAGGGCGCCTTACGGTACACGTAGTTTTGAAACGGTTTATCAATATACATTACAGTGCGTAAGGTGGTTTTTTGATCAAGGCTGCCCTTTGGTGATTTTGGCCTGCAATACTGCTTCGGCTAAGGCTTTGCGCACAATACAGCAAAACGATCTGCCTACAATGGGAGCCGAGAAAAGAGTGTTAGGTATCGTTCGTCCCACGAGTGAAGTGGTGGGTAATTATTCCGCCAATAAAAAGATAGGTATATTAGCTACAACAGGTACCGTGCTATCCAATTCTTATGTGATAGAGATTCATAAATTTTTCCCTGAGGTGCAGGTCGTACAAGAGGCCTGTCCCATCTGGGTGCCGTTGGTGGAATACGGGGAATATAAAACTGCGGGGGCTGATTTTTTTATTAAAAAACATATCGACGAACTGCTGAAAAAGCAGCCTCGTATTGATACGGTTCTATTGGCATGCACGCACTATCCATTATTGGAAAAGAAGATTAGAAATTTTATGCCTGTGGACGTAACTATTTTGTCGCAGGGAGAAATTGTAGCCAATAGTTTGAGCGATTATTTGCAACGTCACACGAAAATGGAACAAAGTATTTCTACAAATAAAATGACAACGTTTTATACAACCGATGATAAAGATAATTTTAATAAACAAGCGGAAATATTTTACGGACAACATATAGATGCGCAACAGATACATCTGTAATATGCTCCCTGGCATCTAAATAGGTGACAAATTTTATAAAGGATTTTCGTAAATTCCTTTTAATACCCTTAAAAAGACGTAATGGCTTCATCTGACCAATTTCTCCAAGTAATAAATGCAGGTTATAAATTTAGCACAGAAAGTGTAAAAATAGGTGTAGGTATGCTCAACGGAAGGGCGGTTGAGGGCGCAGATGTGTATTTGCCTATAAAAATGATGAACCGGCATGGGCTAATTGCAGGTGCTACTGGCACAGGTAAAACAAAAACCTTGCAGGTAATTAGTGAAATTTTGAGTGACGAAAGTGTACCAGTTTTAATGTTGGATATAAAGGGGGATTTGAGTGGGATAGCGGCGGCCGGAACATTGAATGACAAAATAAGACAACGCTATCAAATCCTACATCTCGATTATAAACCGGCTGCTTTCCCGGTAGAGTTTTTGACCTTGAGTGGTGAAAAAGGGGTGCGCCTGCGTGCTACAGTGAGTGAATTTGGTCCAATATTGTTAAGTAAAATATTAGAGCTAAATGATACCCAGGGGGGACTTGTGGCTATAATATTTAAATATTGTGATGACCAAAAAATGCCCCTACTTAATCTTCAGGATTTTATTAAAGTGCTTCAATATATCGGAGATGAGGGAAAGGATGAAATAGAAAAATCTTATGGCAAAATATCCACCTCCTCTACGGGGACCATTTTGCGAAAAGTGGTGGAATTAGAGCAACAGGGTGCGGGCACTTTTTTTGGAGAGCCCAGTTTTGAAGTAGCTGATTTGGTGCGTATCGACGATGAAGGTCGCGGGATGATAAATATTTTGCGTGTTACAGACTTGCAAAGTAAACCTAAACTATTTTCTACATTCATGTTGCAAATGTTAGATGAGTTATATGCCAGCTCTCCAGAGGTAGGTGATCAGGATAAGCCTAAACTTCTCATGTTTATTGATGAGGCACATCTTTTGTTTCAAGAAGCATCGGAATCATTATTGCGGCAAATAGAAACTATTATAAAGTTGATTCGGTCAAAAGGTATTGGTATATATTTTTGTACGCAAAATCCGCAAGATATACCGGCCGGTATATTGAGTCAATTAGGTCTAAAGATACAGCATGCTTTAAGAGCATTTACTGCAGCCGACCGTAAGTCAATAAAGCTAGCAGCAGAAAATTTTCCGGAGACTACCTATTATAAAACGGACCAGTTGCTTACCGAATTGGGAATTGGAGAAGCATTGGTAACTTTGCTCAATGATAAAGGAATTCCTACTCCGTTAGTACATACGTTGCTTTGTTCTCCAAGAAGCAGGATGGACGTTCTTTCGGAAGTAGAAATTGATGCGGTAGTAGCAAAAAGCAAATTGGTAAAAAAATATAGTCAGGAGCTGGATGAACAAAGTGCTTATGAAATATTAACTGCCAAGTTGCAACAGGCAGCGCAGCAGACAGCTGCAGATGTTGCAGCAGCTCCACAGAAAAAAGAGGGCGGTATTTTGAATAACCCTATTTTGAAATCTGTCGTGCGTACCGCAGCTGTTACCTTTACAGGATATATTGCGCGTAGTTTGTTAGGTGCATTGGGTTTAGGCGGAAGAAAAAGATAAGGGTTTAATTTATTTAATCAATAGCGAATGAAATAATCATTCGCTCAACATATAAAAACTATGCTAAAAGTAGGTGTTTTGGGTGCAGGGCATTTGGGTAAATTTCACATCAATAATTGGAAGGAAATTTCAGATGTAGAATTGGTAGGTTTTTACGATCCGAATGATGAGAACTCTAAAGAGGTAGAAAAGAAATATGCATTAAAAAGGTTTGCGACACCCGAAGCTTTGATTGAAGAAATCGATATTGCTGATATTGTGGCGCCCACCAATTACCACTTCGGGTTATGTGAAATGGCCATTAAAAGGGGAAAACACGTATTTGTCGAAAAACCCTTTGCTCATACCTTAGAAGAGGGGCGCAAGTTGATATCGATGATAAAAGAGGCCAACGTAAAAGTACAAGTAGGACATGTGGAGAGATTTAATCCGGCATTTGTAGCGGCCAAAAAATTTAACCTTCATCCAATGTTCATAGAAGTGCATAGGTTGGCGCAGTTTAATCCGCGAGGGACAGAAGTAAGTGTCATATTGGATTTGATGATTCATGATTTGGATATTATTTTGAGTCTCGTAAAAAGTGATGTAAAAAATATTTCGGCAAGTGGTGTTTGTGTTTTGACAGACACGCCCGATATTGCCAATGTGCGTATAGAGTTTAATAATGGATGTGTGGCCAATCTTACCGCAAGTCGTATCAGTATGAAAAAGATGCGGAAAATGCGTCTTTTTCAAAAAGAGGCCTATGTGGGAATCGATTTTCTGGAAAAGAAAACTGAGATTATTAAGATGAAACAAGATCAAGATAAAGACACTTTTAATTTTGATATAGATACGCCAAACGGAGGCAAAAAAACAATAGCTATTGCTAATCCGAAAGTTCAGGATTCTAATGCGATAAAAGAGGAGTTACAATCGTTTACTAATTCCATTATGAACCGGAAGCCCGTTGTCGTCAGCGAAATAGATGGATATCTTGCAATGGAAGTAGCACACCGGATTATCGAAAAGATTAATAATGGCGGTGTCGTGGCTTGATATAACTTATAATTTTAAAGGGATACGCGAAAAATAACTACTAAATCACGAGTGATGCTGATATGCTAAAATTGACTGCATAAAGGTGCTATGTCGTTATTTGATTTTGGCGAATGTTCATTGTCAGCTGTGAAATTTCTTGGAAAATTTTTCACTACTAAATCGAGGCAATTTTCGTTATTGTTTCGATAAATCAGTTTTGCCTTTGATGTTTGATTTTTTAAAATAGAAGTTTTATTTTCTCTCTGCTAAGATGTTTTCGGCAAGTATTAGATCTATGGGTTTAGTGATTTTGATATTCCCTTCTTCACCCTGTATTAAAAATACCTCCTTACCATAGGTCTCAACTACGCTTGCTTCATCAGTGAAACTATCTCGATAATTCTGGTCAAATGCTGGCAATAATAGACTTGAGATAAATGTTTGTGGTGTCTGTATGATGCGAATATTTTCTCTGTTGATCGACTTATTCTTTTGACCTTCAATTATTCTTACACTGTCCGTAGCAGCAATGGCAGGAATGGCACTTCCTTTTTCAGATGCCTGTTGATAACAACTTCTAATTAGACTTTCACTTACTAAGCAACGCACGCCATCGTGAACGAAGACAATCGCTTCTTCCTTTATTAAATGAAGGCCATTTTTAACAGAATGGAATCTTGTTTCGCCGCCTTGTACAATATTTATTTTGTGTGTATCGGTGAAAGAGGCTGCTATATTTCTTCCTTCCTCAAAACAAGACGCCGGTAATACCATAATTATTTCCATGTCACTAAAGGCTCTTGTAAATGCAGCAATTGTGTGCCAGAGTATGGGTTTGTTTTTTAATAATAAAAATTGTTTTGGAATAGCAGATTTCATTCTGGTACCCGATCCGCCCGCAACAATTACTGCGATTTTTTTCATCAGAAAACTTTAATACAGAAGAAATTCGAAAATTTATTTGTTCAAAAGTAACTAATCATATATTTCATCCAATAAATATATTTATCTTTCAAAAAAAAATTATGATAGCAGGATATATAATTTTGGCTGTAGTGCTGATTATTATTTTCAGCGGCCTGGTAAGTGTTAACCAGGGTACCATCGCTGTAGTTACTATGTTTGGTAAATATCGCCGCATTTTAATGCCCGGTTTGAATTTTAAGATACCGCTACTTGAATCGATCTACAAACGTATCAGCATTCAAAATCGTTCGATAGAAATGGAATTTCAGGCGGTAACTTACGATCAGGCAAATGTATATTTTAAAACGATGTTGTTGTATGCCGTAATGGCTTCGGATGCGAGTACAATTCAAAAAGTTGCTTTTAAATTTATTAATGATAGGGAGCTTATGCAGGCCCTAGTGCGTACTATCGAGGGCAATGTGCGTTCTTATGTCGCCTCTAAAAGGCAAGCGGAAATATTGACCCTACGAAAGGACATTGTCAATTCTGTTAAGGAAGAAGTTGATCACGTGCTAGAAGATTGGGGTTATCATTTGTTGGACTTGCAAATTAATGATATCACTTTCGACCAGGTGATTATGGAAAGTATGAGCAGGGTTGTTGCCAGCAACAACTTAAAAGCGGCTGCAGAAAATGAAGGACAAGCTTTGCTCATTACAAAAACAAAAGCTGCGGAAGCAGAAGGAAATGCTATTAAGATTTCTGCAGAAGCAGAGAGAGATGCCGCACAATTGCGTGGACAAGGTATTGCTTTGTTTCGCGAAGAAGTAGCGCGCGGTATGAGTGATGCTGCATTGCAAATGAAAAAGGCCGATATGGATACAAATGTAATCTTATTTAGTATGTGGACAGAAGCTATTCAGGAGTTTGCGGAGAAAGGGAATGGGAATGTGATTTTTCTTGATGGTAGCAGTGAAGGCATGCAAAAAACGATGAAACAAATTATGTCTATGGTGCAGATGAAATTATCAGAATAAATTTTTATGAATAGCTTTAATGTACGTGTTTACGGACTTTTGATTGATGAATTAAATAATCGCATTTTGGTGAGTGACGAATTTATTCGCGGGGATTATATTACCAAATTTCCGGGTGGTGGTTTGGAATTGGGCGAAGGGACACGCAATTGTTTAGTTAGAGAGTTTAAAGAAGAGACTGATTTAGATGTTACAATCGGCGAGCATTTTTATACCACTGATTTCTTTCAACAATCTGCTTTCAACAAAGCGCATCAAATCATCTCCATATACTATCTAGTGAAGTGTAAAGAGTTGGATAAGTTGATTACACATCAAGAATCTTTTGAGTTTGCACCAGCACAAATAGCAGATATAAATGGTTCGAGTGAAGTTTTTCGCTGGGTGGAATTCAGCGATTTATCTGAAGAATCGGTAACCCTTCCTATTGATAAGGTGGTGGTTAAAAATTTATTGTCTTCTAATCTATTTAGTAAGCCCTCCACTAAGAAATATTTTATTCAAAACCATCCATTTGTAGTGCCTACGACTGATGGTAAGTTAATTGAAGAGCATTTTGGATTGGCTTCTACGGGTGAAACCCGAATAAGTGTTGCACACATGATTGCGCCGCCTAATTGGACGGAGCCACATCAAGTGCCAGGGTTTGATGAATGGACATTAATTGTTTCCGGTAAAAAATCTATTGAGATTGATGACGAAACGGTAACCTTGCAAGTTGGTCAAAGTATTCTAATCGAGAAAGGTGCACGTATTAAATATAGTAATCCATTTGCAGAATCTTGCGAATATTGGAGCGTTTGCCTGCCTGCCTTTTCGGTAGATAAAGTGAATAGAGAAGAAGGCTAGTGCCATAAAAAGAACTCTTTTTTGCATGATTGTTCTCACGAAAGAACCCTTCAAAACCTATAATATATTCTAAAGCCTGCCGTTAAGTTAAAGCCTGAACCCATTCCCGCATTGGCTTCATTGTGCAATATCATGTCTGAGATATTAATATCTATGGCGTGGTTATAAAAATCTACATTTTTATTGTATGACTCTTTAACTGTATGAATATTTCTGACCCTAAAACCAATACCTCTATAAACGCCGAAGCCAAAATGGTTACTGTAATTGAGTTGCCGACCGCAAAGAATATTTCCTCCAATCACGTTTTTGTTTACGCCAAAATCATCGACTTTATTGTGTGCTGAATCGTCGGCAGACCGATAACTAATCTCCCTATTATGCGTATCATGGTTGAAAGACCCATTTATGGCAAAGTATGTCCCGTTTAGTCGTGGTTATTAACTTGTCGGTAGTTTGATAACCTCCTTTTGCGATTTTAATTCCGAACTCTTTATACCAAGATGCATGTTAATGAAGGGTCTTGTTGCTTTTATCCTTTTCATTTTTGTGGAGCAGCTTTTGCAAAATTATTTAATTGAGCCGGGATTACTAATGATTTACATTCAACCGGTCGTATTATCAACAACATGGGGATTATGCTTTTTGCGCCAGAGGTACAGAATAAGAGTCTTGTGCTTGGTTGGAAAAGGGGTTATTATCACAATGATCGTATTATTCGTGTTTTGAGAAACGGACATTAGCAAAGAGAACCAAAATCTTGTTAATACTTAATGTTGTTATTTGATTTATGGTAGAGTTGAATTTTTAGACCTGTCTTCATAAGACATTCTTTCCTTAAAAGAATATCCATTAATTTTGCACAATGGCTAAAGTACAATTTACCGATTTAGGTCGAGTTTCTTATAAAGAAACCTGGGATCTTCAAGAAGAAAGATTACAAGAAAAGACAGCTTTAAAGCGTGAGGGGAAATCTGAGCAAATTACGAGTGAGTTGTTTTTTGTAGAGCACAACCCGGTCTTCACTTTAGGGAAAAGTGGTCACGAAGAGAATGTCTTATTATCCGAGGAACAATTGGCAAAAAAAGGAATTGAATATTTTCACATCAATCGGGGTGGAGACATTACCTATCACGGACCAGGGCAAATTGTGGGCTACCCTATCTTTGATTTGGAACAATTTAAGCCCGATTTAGGCTGGTATTTACGGAGTTTAGAAGAAGTCATTATTCTTACACTTGCCGATTATGGCATCGTGGGCGATCGTAGCAAAGGTGAAACCGGTGTATGGATCGAACCACATCGCAAAGGTTATGAAAGGAAAATTTGTGCAATGGGTATTCGCTGTAGCCGTTGGGTTACGATGCATGGTTTTGCTTTAAATGTGAATACCGATTTAGATTATTTCAATTATATTATTCCTTGTGGCATTCAAGGAAAGCAAGTTACTTCTATCAAAAAGGAACTCGGTCGGGAAGTTTCTATGCAAGAAGTCAAACTGAAAATCAAACACAATTTCTGCAAGGTGTTTGCAATAGAATTATCAGAACTTTAAGATGGAAGATTGTTTAGGTATTATAAATTGTTTCAATTTTGCGAATTGCAATATTGTTGCATTTATATGGTTCTTAAATTAGCTTAAATCATTTTATGAAACTAAGACTGTTCACACTTGCCTTGTTTTTGTTTACTTGTATGACTGTATTTTCTGCTCCGACAAAGGATAAAGGGAAAGACGACGGAACAATTGTGGTCGCTTTGAGTGGCACTATTACCGATAAGGCTGGTGGACAGGCACTTGGTGGGGCTTCTATTTCTATTCCTGACCTTAAAAAAGGAGCGATTGCTGATGATAAAGGGAAATATATTATCAAAGGCATTCCTAAAGGAATTTATTTAGTTGAGATCAGCTACATTGGCTATGCGACGTTTACCCAGCGAGTAAGTTTTTCCAAATCGATCACGCTTGATGCTCAATTAAAATCATCATCGATGGAAGAAGATGCGGTAATCGTAACAGGCGTTAGCAGGGCGACCAACATAAAACTCGCGCCTGTTCCTATGGTCGCAGTGAGTAAGGCGGAAATAAATATGAATGCAGCTGCCGGCAATGTTATTGCCGAAATCGCCAATGTACCGGGGGTAAGTGCTGTAACCACAGGGCCTAATATTTCTAAACCTTTTATTCGGGGCTTAGGCTACAATAGGGTTGTAACCGCCGAAGATGGCATTCGTCAAGAAGGGCAGCAATGGGGAGATGAGCATGGAATCGAAGTAGATCAAAACGCTATTGACCGAGTAGAAGTGATCAAGGGGCCGGCCAGCTTGACTTTTGGCCCCGATGCTATTGGTGGAGTTGTTAATTTGATTACGGCTTCTCCTGTACCTGAAGGGAAGATTTTGGGTTCTTTAAGTGGCGTGTATGGTACTAACAATGGTTTGGTGAATAGTTCTTTTAAGCTGCAAGGCAATAACAAGGGCTTTGTTTGGGGAACAGTTCTTTCCGATAAAGAGGCTAAAAATTATCAGAATCAAAAAGATGGAAGAGTATATGCTACCAATTATAAAGAGCGTGATGCAAGAGTAATGGTGGGTTTAAATAAGTCCTGGGGATATTCTTATCTGAATGCTTCTTTGTTTGACGATCAACAAGCCATTCCGGATGGTAGCCGCGATTCAATTACCAGAAAATTTACCAAACAAATTACGGACGAAGATGAGACGCGTCCAATCGTTTCTGAATCAGAATTAAATTCTTATAAAATTCCGGCGTTGCACCAGCATGTGCAGTTGTACACTATTTACGATAAAAGTAGTATTCATTTAGGCAGTGGGAATCTTTTAATAAATCTCAGCTATCAATATAGCCATAGACGCGAGTTTACGCATCCGACAAAGACCAGTATTCCCGGTTTAAATTTGCAATTGAGTACTTACACTTATGATGTAAAATATAATTTTGATTTAGGAAAGGGGTATGAACCTTCTGTCGGTATCAACGGAATGTATCAAAACAATGTACTGGGCTATGGGACGGATTTCCCTATACCTGCTTATCATCAGTTTGATTTTGGCCCCTTCTTGGTTATTAAAAAACAGTTTGGAAAATTAGATCTTTCGGGTGGTGTGCGTTTGGATACGCGCTCTTTTACCGGAGATGCAGCCTATGTTGATGACTCAACAGAATTTTATCCAAAACTTTATACGGGGCCGAATCCAACGACGACACCCAATGTCACACGGCAATTTGCAGCTTTGAAGAAGAGCTTTTCTGGTCCTTCTGGAAGTTTGGGCGGCTCTTATAAATTTTCCGATGCAGTCATATTAAAAGCAAATGTCGCTACCGGTTTCAGATCACCTAGCATCGCAGAATTGTCCGCTAACGGAGCTGATCCGGGTTCGCAGATTTATCATGTTGGCAATAGTGATTTTAAACCGGAATACAGTGTGCAGGGTGATTTGGGTGCATTCCTTACTTTACCGAACTTATCTGCAAGTGTAGAGCTATTTGACAATAATATTGAGCATTATATCTTTCAGCAGCAAATGTTGGATGCCAACGGCAACCCCGAAAGAGTGAATGCGGATGGGACGTCCAACCCTAATGGCAATTATAGTAAATTTACTTATGTGCAAAGGAGGGCGCGCATTGATGGTGGCGAATTTAATATAGATATTCATCCTTTTCACTGGTTGCACTTTGAAAACTCTTTGACTTTGACTTATGGAACGAATCTTGGAAATGGCGGAGCTGTTGCTGATAGTTTGAAATACTTGCCTTTTATTCCGCCGGTACATACGCATTCAGAATTGCGTGTCAGTTTTGCAAAAGGAATTGATAAATTGAGAAACGTCTATGCTTTCGTGGGCTTCGATCATTTCAATGCACAAGATCGCTTTTTTAGTGCTTACGGAACAGAAACCTATACCGCCGGTTACAATTTATTGAGTGCGGGTTTGGGTGCTAACTTGATCAATGCAAAAGGAAAGGATATTATAGAATTGTATATTGAGGGAACCAATTTGGCGAATGCAAATTATCAGTCAAATATGAGTCGCTTAAAATATTTCGATAATCCAACTGTGCCAACTGGTGTGCAACCGGGCATTTTTAATATGGGAAGAAATATTAGCTTTAAAGTGGTAGTGCCTTTTGACTTTTCGTCACATAAGGGGTAGTAAAATTTCAATCACTACTTAATGGAAATCTGCTTGGCATTACCATTTGTGCAGCGATAATCGAGAATGCTAAGATTTCTGCTACCTGGTAATATGTTTTTAATAGAAATTCAAATTAATAGGTTTTTGCGTCTGCTTTGACGATGGAATCTTTTTGGGCTGGCGAAAGCTTGTGATCGTAATGATATATGGCGCCTTCCCAATCGCCATAATTTGGATTGGGCAAAATAATGAATCGCTGTCCAAATAATTTTTCATTATTTAATACATTGGTTGTTCTTTCCGCTTCTGTTTTTTTGTCAAATAAAGAGGAAAAGTCGCCAAGGTTGTCACCTAGAAGCAAAACCACGTCATAGTCTTTCTCAATTTGTAAACGTCTTGCTTCTTTGCTTGAACCATCTGTCAGTACTAATAAATGCGCTTTATCTGCATCAGGAAAATTAAATTTCTGCAAATTTTGTAATGTGGCCGCCGCATTTTTTTCATTTCTATTGGTCACATAAAAAATAGTGACATCTTTGGCTGCCGCAAATTTGAAAAAGTTAAATGCACCGACTACGGTATCAGCAGCGGCTTTATTTACCCAATCGTCCCACGAGTTTTGTTCAAAATCTTTTCCCTGTAAGGCTTGGTGTATGGAGTTAGGACTATTGTCCAAAAATGTTTCGTCGATATCAGTAATGACCGCCAGAGGTTTATTTGATTTCTCTTTTTGAATGTAGCTCTCTAAACGAAATCTTGCGATGTTGTAAGCTTGCGCACACAAGGCTTTGTATTCGGCTGCACGCTGCATCCAAACGGAAGTATATAACTTCCCATCGACAACAATGTTGCTTTTGGGTGAAGCTACAATTTGATTGTTCTTTGGGGTGACACAACCGGCAAAAAATAGAAGTCCAAGAAATAAATAACGTTTCATCTTTTAAATTTTCAATGAGACTTACATGTCGTGTACGATTTTTTTGTAGCTCGTAGTAATGCCGCGAATAATAGAAGAACTCAGACCTTGATGCTCCATTTCATTCAAGCCTGCAATGGTGCATCCTTTTGGGGTGGTTACTTTGTCTATTTCTTCCTCAGGGTGTGTGTGTTTCGTTAATAAAAGTTCTGCTGCGCCTTTTACAGTTTGTGCAGCAATTAAAGCTGCAACTTTAGCATTGAAGCCAATTTCCACACCTCCTTGAATATTGGCGCGGATATAGCGCATGGCAAAAGCTGTACCGCAGGCTCCGAGTACCGTGGCAGCGTCCATGAGTTTTTCTTCAATGATAACTGACTTGCCTAATTGATTAAACAAACCACTTACGAAATCTGATTGGTCTTTAGAAGTGTTGTGACCGCAAATACAAGTCATGCTTTCTTGAATCGCAATGGCTGTATTTGGCATGGCGCGAACAATAGCGAAATCTTTACCGATCATTTCAATTAAATCTTTTATCCAAATACCAGTGACTACACTGATTATAACTTGCTTATTGGCTTTAAGAGTAGGTTTTATCTCTGTGAGAATATCTTTTATTTGAAAGGGCTTGATAGCAAGAATTATATAATCGGCATTTGCCGCTGCCTCTTTATTGTCGCTTAAAATATTCGCACCTTTCTCTTTTAAATGTGCTAATGTTTCAATATTCCTTTTAGTAATAGAAATATTTTCAGCTTTTGAAAAGCCACTGTTGATAAGTCCTTCAGCAATTGCCGAACCAAGATTACCTCCGCCGATGATGGCTATATTTTTGCTCATGATTTTAAAAATTTCATTTTTCTTTACTTAACAATCCCAATGCGTTTTTTATTCTTTTTATTGTCTCTTCTTTGCCAATATTAGCGGCAATATCAAATACATGTGGGCCAAACTTCCCACCTACCAGCATTATCCGGAAAGGTAACATTACCACACCCGGTTTTAATTGTGAGGCTGCTGCCATTTCTTTAAAGGAATGTTCTAATGTTTCTGCATCAAAGGAGGTTGCCAACTCATAAGAACGAATTAACTCAATAAAAAAGGTATTTTTATGCTCATCCCATTTTGGCTCAATGGCTGCGATATCGATAGTTTCCGGTGTCCGGAAGAAGAAAGACGCTTGCTCTACGAAGTCAGGTAATAAGGTACAACGTTCTTTTACTAAATCAATTACTTTCAGTAAATGGCCTTCATCTTTTATGGCAATATTTTTTTCGGAAAAAACTTTTTTTACATGAGGTAATAGCTTTTCAGCGGATAGTTTTTTAATCCATTCGTGATTGAACCATAAAGCTTTTTCATAATTAAATTTTGCGCCGCCTTTATGAATTCTCTCTACGGAAAATTTTTCGATCAGCTCTTCCATCGAAAAAACTTCCTGCTCACTTCCGTCATTCCAGCCCAGCATGGCTAACATATTTACAAACGCTTCCGGCAAAAAGCCACGCTCGCGGAAACCTTGTGTAGCCTCATTTGTGCGTGGATCGGTCCAGTTCATGGCAAATACTGGAAAACCTAATCGTTCTCCGTCGCGTTTACTCAACTTACCCTTGCCATCCGGTTTTAATATCAACGGTAAATGGGCCCATTGCGGCATATTTTCCAGCCCAAATAAATGCTTCCAAATTAATACATGCACGGGTGCACTTGGCAACCATTCTTCTCCACGAAAAGATTGTGTGATCTTCATTAAGTAATCGTCCACGACAACAGCCAAATGATAGGTAGGCATGCCATCTGCCTTCAGCAAAACTTTATCATCGACCTCCGATGAATTAAAATGCACTACCCCACGAATCATGTCTTCAAATTGAATCATTTCATTAAATGGCATTTTCACGCGGATAACGTGTGGTGTATTTTTTGCTAATAAACTGGCTGTTTCCGCTTTACTTAAACTCAATGAATTGCGCATTTGCAGACGAAGAGTTGCATCATATCTCGGAGAAGGGTTGGTATCTGTTTTGAAGGTGATACGCATTTGTTCCAGTTCTTCCGGTGTGTCGAATGCGTAATAGGCATAACCTTTTTCGACTAATTGTTCTCCGTATTGTCTATAATCTGCCTTGCGTTCACTTTGGCGATAGGGCCCATATTCACCGCCAATCAAAGGACTTTCGTCGGGCTCCATGCCACACCATTTAAGTGTCTCGTAAATATATTGTTCCGCCCCTTCCACAAAACGTGTTTGGTCGGTATCTTCTATACGCAATATGAATTTACCGTTGTTTTGTTTGGTAAATAAATAATTGAAAAGGACGGTGCGTACGCCGCCTAAATGTAACCCGCCCGTAGGGGAGGGTGCAAAACGAGTTCTTATATTTTTGTCCATAGCAGGGCAAAGATAATTTGATAATTCGTTAATTTGATAATTCACGAAGAAATGAAAGAGGAATTGGAGATTTTTAGAAGTGAACGTTTACTTTTTTGTCGACCCGGGCAATAAGGCTAATCGTACAAGTATCTTTTTCTTGTTTAATTTTTACTTCCCGGAAAATCTATTTTAACTTAAAAAATAAGAATACGACAATTGTGTAAATAGCTTCTGTTTTAGTTGCATGGAATATTTGTTGGGCATTCTATAAGTGTTAATCTTGCCGAAGTTATCTGCTCCTTATTTCTACAATAGAATTAGAACCTTTAACTTGCAATATATATCTAACGAGAAAATTGAGTACAATGAAACATTTGCCCATCATTAATACATTATTTATAGAGAATCGCAGGCGCTTTGTAAAACAAATGCAGCCCAATAGTATCGCTATTTTTAACAGTAACGACGAAATGCCCAATGATGCAGATTCCCTGCACCGATTTTCTCAAAATAGTGATCTATACTGGCTCACAGGCATTCAACAAGAAGATACGATGTTGATTCTGTTTCCTGACAATATTGATCGCAAATATCGTGAGGTATTGGTACTTGTTCGCCCAAATGAATTGAAAGAAAAATGGAACGGCCATCGCCTTCGTGTAGGGGAAGCACAAGCTATTTCAGGTATTGAAACGATTATCTGGTTAGATACATTAGATGCTTTTTTATTGCCATGGGTGCATGCAGCTGAAAATATTTATCTGAATAGCAATGAGCACGATAGAAAGGGTGCGTCTGGTGTTATAACGCGCGATTATCGGTTTATTGAGGAAATGAAAAAGCGTTTTCCTTTGCATCATTATTTACGTGCTGCGAAAATTACCCATGCTTTACGTGCTGTAAAAACGCCTTATGAGATAAAAGTGATCCAAGAAGCGGTAGATATTACCGCCAAAGCTTTTAGAAGGGTTTTGGGTTTTGTAAAACCTGATGTTTTTGAATACGAAATAGAGGCGGAAATTATCCATGAATTTTTACGCAACCGTTCCAAAGGGGAAGCTTATAGCAGTATCATTGCGAGTGGTGACAGGGCGCGTATACTGCATTATATCGATAATAACCAGCAGTGCAAAGAGGGAGATTTAATATTGATGGATTTTGGAGCAGAATATGGCGGTTACAATGCGGATCTTACCCGCACCATTCCGGTAAATGGCAAATTTTCAAAACGTCAAAAAGAAGTATACAATGCTTGTTTACAGTTACATCATTATTGCGCAAGCATTCTAAAGCCAGGTATTGCGCTGGTAGCTTATCATGAAAAAGTAGCGGACGAAGCGACTAAGATTTTTCAAAAAATAGGATTGCTTACGAAAGCCGATGTAAAAAATGAGGATCCGGAAAATAGGGCATACCGCAAATATTTATACCACGGTATTTCGCATCATCTAGGTATTGATGTACATGACGTGGGCACCAAAACCGCACCGCTAACGGCCGGCATGGTATTGACCATAGAGCCAGGCATCTATATTGAAGAAGAGAAAATGGGCATTCGTATTGAAAACGATTATGCGCTTACCAAAACAGGTAATAGAGATCTGATGAAAAGTATTCCGATTACCGTGGAAGAAATTGAAAAGTTGATGAAAGGCTGAACGTTGACCAGGGCTAAGTAGCTATGGACGCCTGCTTTTTTTAAAAACGTAGATTCGACGAAGCTAATGCGGGGAGTCCGAGAAGCAACAAGGCTAAGATACATGAATGGTTTTCTATATGGTTAGGATACTTTTCGACCTTTAGGCGCTTAAAGGAAGAAACAGTTCAGATTTTGGTTTTCCTCGTCAATAAATTTACTTTTGAGTGCTTAATTTTTTATAAATGAGAAAACATATTGCTAATTGTTTTACGCTGCTGAATCTTGTGTTTGGTTGTTTGGCTGTGATTTATATTCTAGATGGTTTTGGAAATGCATCGCTAAATAACATGTATTTTGCTTCGATTTTTATTTGTTGCGCTGCAGTAGTTGATTTCTTGGACGGTTTGATTGCGCGCTTGCTCAATGCCGCTTCTGAGCTCGGCAAACAATTGGATTCACTGGCTGACTTGGTAAGTTTTGGGGTCGCGCCGGGCTTAATTATTTTTCAGTTTTTGAAAATAAGTATCGCCCGGAATCATCCTGAATTTGCTGAAAATATTTGGCGCTTACTGCCTGCTTTACTGGTACCTTGCGCGGGCGCTTTCAGGTTGGCGCGCTTTAATTTGAGTAAAAGCAAAAGTTTGAATTTTGAAGGGATGCCCATTCCGGCAGCAGGAATTTTCGTGGCTTCACTACCGGTAATCTATTCTTTTAATCATTTTGATTTTGTAGAAACTTTACTGCAAAATGGCGTGTTTTGGTACGGCGTTATTTTTGTTGTAAGTTTTCTGATGATTTCTACTCTTCCGATGATGAGCATGAAATTTAAAAATCTTGCCTTTAAACAAAACTGGCCTAAATTTTTATTGGTTGTCATTACTGTTTTGTTGGTTATATCATTGAAGTGGCTGGCTGTACCTATCGTATTCTTATTATATGTGTTATTGTCTTTGATTACGCTTAGCAAAGAGAAATAACATTAATTCTGCTACTAATTTCGTTCAGCGCAAAATTTTAATTTACATTTGCCGTTCAAAATATTATCATTATGATTTATAATATACAGATAAAAGTGATGCCTTTAAAAGAACTGCTTGATCCACAAGGAAAAGCTGTAATTGGCAGTTTGAAAAATTTGGATATTCATAGCGTGCAAGATATACGTATTGGCAAGCATATCACCTTACAGATCGAGGCAGAAAGCGAAAATGCTGCTAAGGAAATTGCGGAAACTACAGCCACCAAATTGTTGGCTAATCCTGTAATGGAATATTTTGAAATTGAGCTTGCGTAGAATTTGGACGCTTAATGTAGAAAGCCTGACCCTTTAGCTTTATATAGTGCTTTACTTTAAGCGTGTGGTGGGTAATTTTAATTATTTATTTTTACTTATTCATTAAGGAAATGCTTTATTTAGTTCCCACCCCATTAGGCAATTTAAAGGATATCACGCTTCGCTCTATTGAGGTGCTCAAATCCGTGGATTTAATTCTTTGTGAAGACACGCGTACTTCAGCCAAATTGTTGAAGCATTATGATATTCAAAACCCTGTTTCTGCTTACCATCAGCATAATGAACATAAAGTTTTGCAACATATTGCCGACCAGTTGGAAGCGGGTAAAAACATGGCATTAATTACCGATGCGGGTACACCCGGTATTTCCGATCCTGCTTTTTTGCTGGTGCGTGAATGTGCTAAACGAGAAATAAAAGTGGAGTGTCTCCCCGGCGCTACTGCCTTTGTTCTGGCCATTGTCAACAGTGGATTACCTTGTAACCGTTTTTGTTTTGAAGGATTTTTGCCTTTAAAAAAAGGCCGCCAGACCTTGTTTAAAAAATTGGCCGAAGAAGAGCGTACAATGATTTTTTATGAAAGTCCCATGCGCCTCGTAAAAACTTTGACCGAAATGATGGAATATTTTGGTACAGACAGACCTTGTAGTGTTAGCAGAGAGTTAACTAAGTTATTTGAAGAGACCAAACGCGGTTCCTTGCACGATGTTTGTGACTATTTTCGGATTAAACCGGTAAAAGGAGAAATTGTAATCGTTGTTCAAGGCAAGGATTGATAATGTCCTCCGGATTTTTTATTTATCCAAAAATATTTCCTCATGAAACTTTTAATAACAGGTCTGCTTTCGATTTTCCTGAGTTTTTCTATGGTCAACGCGCAAATTAGAAACGTGCCCCCCGTAGTAAAAGCTACGATTCAGCAGCAATTCCCCAATGCGAAACATATTGACTACTCTGATTATTTGGCTTACTATCAAGTAACGTTTACCAACAACGAATCCCCTACAACCGTTATTATTACTAACAAGGGAAAAATAAAAGCCACTTCCATAAAGATGCAATATGAAGATTTGCCGTCTACAGTGAAAGATGGGTTTAAGAAAAGTAAATATGCAGATTGGAAAGTAAATGATGTTGCTAAATATTACCAGCCAAGTCGACCCATGCAATACGAAATAAATGCATCAGGAGAATCTTTCATTAGCAAGAAGAAGTTATTCTTTTCAACTGATGGGCAACTGCTGAGCGATAAACAGGTTTTATAAATTTTCTTTTTCGTAAGCCTCGTCAATTAATAAATTTTTTCCGTCTGCGGCAGCCGTAGCCAACTCGTCGCAACGATTGTTGAAAGGATTATCGGCGTGGCCTTTTACCCAATGAAATTTTACTTGGAAATCTTTTGCTATGACGGCGTAGCGCAGCCATAAATCCTTATTCTTTTTACCGCCTTTGAAGTTGGTCTTGATCCATCCATCGAGCCATTTTTTCTCCACACTATTGACCACATACTGACTATCGGTAAAAATAGTAAGCGGGATATTTTTTCTGGTCAGACTTTCTAATGCGACAATTACAGCCAGTAGTTCCATGCGATTGTTGGTAGTATATCTAAAACCCTGACTTATTTCTTTTCTCTTTTCACCAAACATCAATACTGCTCCAAACCCCCCAGGGCCAGGATTTCCACGCGAAGCCCCATCGGTATAAATAATTAATTGCGGCATAGCCGCGAAGATAATGTGTTGATTTGATAATTGACGGATTTGAAGATTTGAAAATTATATCAAAAAACTTATTTAAAAAAGGTGAATTTTCTTGTAACGAATAAGAGCCCTGAACATGCTTTCTCAAATGGAGGAAAGAATGATAGCGATGTTGAAGGGTTTGGAGACTAGGTAATTCGAAGTTAAACTCAATAGCTGAAAATCGATATCCGATAACACTCAAAAGGTTTTACTTTTGCTTTATTATGAACAACCGCCAACTTTTTTTGCAACACGTAGCCCAAACTTCACCCGAACCAATGGGATTGGAAATGGTGAGTGCAAAAGATATTTACCAAACAGATATTGATGGCAAGAAATACGTCGATTTAATTTCCGGGTTTAGTGTTTGCAATATTGGGCATTCACACCCAAAAGTTATTGAGGCCGTGCAAAAACAGGCAGCGCAATATATGCACCTCATCGTATACGGTGAGTTTATTCAGTCGCCGCAAGTGCAATATGCAAAGATGTTGACAGATTTATTGCCGGCGAATTTAGACACTGTTTACTTTACCAATAGCGGGGCGGAAGCTACTGAGGGGGCAATGAAACTGGCGAAAAGGTTTACTAACCGAAGTAAAATAATTGCTTTCAACAAAAGTTATCATGGATCTACGCAGGGTGCATTGAGCGTAATGGGTGATGAATATTTTAGAAATGCTTTTCGTCCTTTGTTACCTGATATTTATCATTTTGATTACAATGATGAAAAAGTAATAGATGAAATTGATGACGATACTGCTTGTGTAATCATGGAAACTGTTCAAGCAGAAGCGGGCATCATCCAGCCAAATAAAGA
Source organism: Arachidicoccus sp. (assembly GCF_050436765.1). NCBI lineage: Bacteria > Pseudomonadati > Bacteroidota > Chitinophagia > Chitinophagales > Chitinophagaceae > Arachidicoccus > Arachidicoccus sp. The sequence goes on from NZ_JBNQGD010000155.1 coordinate 36,504, forward strand.
TTGGATAAAGAAAATCAGGGAGAAATGTACAATGACCGGAACACTTTTGATTTTAGATGAGATACAGGCAGGTTTTGGTAGAACGGGATCGCTATGGGCATTTGAGCAGCTTGGCATTGTGCCTGATATTCTATTGTTGGGTAAAGCCTTAGGTGGTGGCATGCCTTTGGGTGCTTTTATCGCCGAAAGAAAAGTCATGAATACCCTTACCTTTAATCCGGTGCTGGGACATATTAGTACCTTTGCCGGCCACCCTGTAAGTTGTGCAGCAGGTAGGGCCGCCCTAGACGTTTTGTTAGATGGGAAATTCATCGAAACTGTAAAAGACAAAGAAAAAATTATCCGTGGAACTTTAGTTCATTCCAAAATAAAAAGCCTTACAACTGCCGGCTTGTGGGCCTGTATTTGTTTTGATAGTTTTGAGACGAACAAAAAGTAATAGATCAATGTATTAAAAATGGACTCATTGTTGATTGGTTTTTGTTTGCACCTGAAGGATTGCGTATTGGTCCACCGCTTATTATTTCTAATGAGGCTTTAAAAAATGCTTGTGAAATAATCATTCAATCAATTGAAGAGGTCCTCTAGTATCTGAAAAAATTATAGAAAGACATCTAGTCACTCTTCCTGCTCTACAATTTCGATCCTTCGGATAAAATTATAGTATTCTTTATCATAATTGGAAGCTGCTTCATAGGAGTCTAGGTTATACTGATATTACTGTCATCGGTTCTAGGGTATCAGATGAGCTGCAAATCGGGAGGTCTTTGCCGGACCATAGACCTTTTTTCTATCCATGCCTGGGTTATTGCCGGTCTAAGAATTCACTGTCCATTTCGCGTTCCTGCCATGCAACAAGCACCCGACTAAGTGTATTAATCACATCTTCTTGTTACATAAAATATATTTTTAGTAGAGATGAATTTTCGTTTTTCTTGCACGATTTTTGATTAAATATTGTTATAACGTGGTGTGACAAAACGTTTTGTATAATAGCAATACAATATTTTGCCAATTCTTCTTTGCCTACTTTTAAAAAGGGAGTATTTGTTTATTGGCATAATATTTATACTTGCTTGATATAGATGTTTGTAACTTTAGGAAACAATTCCACTCACCTTTTAAATTCTGAGCCATGTCAAATCTTATCCATTCTTTACAGAAACATTTAGGGCTTGCAGATTTTTTAAGAGTTAGCCCCAATACGCAAGATGTAAAAGCGAGCAAAGTAAAAGACCGTTCAACTTTATTAGCCCAGGCTTGTATAACGTCAGTTTTATTAGGACTATATCAATACACGAGAGATGTAGATAATGCAGTCTGCCTATTAAAACCCAAACAAAAAGAGACTTGGCTGGAGGTTATCTTTAATCGTTATCCGACGCTACTTGAACAACGCATTATGCATTATACAGGAACCGACTCTGAAACGGTCAGACATTCTTTGTTAAATATCGCTGATAAATCGGTAGAAGAAATACAGACATATTTAGGGCCAAAGGCGACCGGTGAAGAGGTGAAACACTATATGTCCAATCAACGTAACCATATTTTATCTTATTTGCCCAGTGAATTAAGAGCGGGTGAGTCAGTACATAGCAGCTCTTTAGACGATGCATCTAATAAGATGCATGGGCCTTTTTCAGATTTTATGCACTGGTTCGAAGAGTTCTTTGCCGATTCGCAAAAGCCTTTGTATTAAATGTCGTCGTAGACATACAGAGGATCTATTGCATCGCCGGGATGCATTTCGAATATGGGATTGATGATGCCGTCTTTTAAACCATAAACCCAGCCATGCAAGTGCGGTAAAGATTCGTGTGCCCAGGCACGTTGTACAATAGATGTTTTGGCCAAATGCTTTACTTGCTCTATTACATTTAGTTCCACCAGGCGATCTGTTTTTTGGGCGGGGTTGGTGATGTTTTCCAACTCATCTTTATACAAGCTATACACGTCTTTTATTTGCCTGATCCACATATTTAACACCAAATCGAAATTGTGGTTGGAGAGTGCAGCACCTACACCACCGCAGCCATAATGTCCGCAAACAACTATATGCTTTACATGTAATTGTCGTACCGCATAATCCAATACACTTAAGAGGTTTACATCGGTATGAATAACAAGGTTGGCAATATTTCGATGTACAAAAATTTCGCCGGGCTGTGTGCCTGTTATTTTATCCGCCGGTACACGACTGTCGCTACAACCAATCCATAATATCTCCGGTGTCTGTAATTTGGCGAGATCGGTAAAGAAGTCCGGCTTTTCTGCAACTGTTTTTTCCGCCCATTTCTTATTCTCGGCCAGTACTTTTCTTATAATTTCCATAATTATTAATTAACGTTTTTTGTAAGTAATCTTAGATATTCAATCCGCCACAGGTGCTGATAACTTGGCCGGTGATATAGGAGCTTAAGTCCGAAGCGAGGAACAAAGTGGTATTCGCAATTTCCTCGGCTTTGCCAAATCGACCCAATGGAATATTTTTTAAATACGCTTCCCCCGCATTCCCTTCCTTCAAATAATTAGTCATATCCGTTTCTATAAAGCCTGGTGCAATAGCATTACAGCGAATATTGCGGGTGCCCAATTCTTTTGCAATAGACTGCGTAAAACCGATAATGCCTGCTTTAGAAGCCGCGTAGCTGCTCTGTCCTGCATTTCCGCTGACGCCTACAATGGAACTCATATTGATAATGCTACCCGATTTTGCTTTCATCATTGGGCGAATAACTTGTTTGGTGATGTTGTAGACGCTTGTGAGGTTGGTATGAATAACATCATTCCACTGTTCAGCAGTCATGCGTAGTAATAAATTATCTTTACTGATGCCTGCATTATTTACACAAATATCGACGGTTCCAAAGACTTTTACTACATCATTTACAAAAGATTCGGCGGCTTCAAAATCTGCAGCATTGCTTTGGTAGGCTCTTGCTTTTACACCTAAGGCTTGTAATTTTTTTTCCAACACTTCCGCTTTTTCTTTGCTACTGTCGCTCACGTAAGTGAAGGCGATATGCGCGCCGTTTTCCGCTAATTTTAAGGCGATAGCTTCACCAATACCACGTGCTGCGCCGGTAACGATGGCTACTTTATCTTTTAATAAATTCATTGAATGTTTTTTATAGAGGGCAAATATACGAAATCGTTGCTCTTTTCAATTTAACGTATGGAGCCTATGGCACCTATAATCATTAGAAGTAGAAATATTAATGCATAAATGCATAATATTACAATCAACAGAATGCCTATAAATTTAAACATCTTTCTTTGGTGCTCTAATGCCTGTTCTAAAAGTTGTTGATCAGTTGTGGTAATAGCTAATTTCATCTTTTTTGAAAAATGATACAACTGATTTGTTGGGTAAAGATAGAGTAGGCCAATAAGAATATATAGTAGGACAATAAAAGTAGCGCTAAACAACCCTAACCCTGGGTAAGGCGTCGGCATCAATGAGCTTGCGATAGAAGCGCTAAAAGTAATTCCGATGCCCACTAAAATTAAAAGTCCGATCATGGCAAACCCTGCAATTGCCAAAAACTTTGTCCATACCGTAGTGGAGGCTAAAGTGGATTTGACAGTGGCCGAGAAGTGCAATGTTTCTTTTTCCTGTTCCAAGAATTGATTTTCTTCCATCTTTTAATGTTTTGGTTTATAAAATACAATTAATCTTCGTCTTTGGGTATCTTCGCCAATTGGCGTAGCCAATAAATTGCGAGAATAAACCAAGCTGTCATTATCACAATGTCCATATAGCCCCTTGATTTGTCAAACATACGGATGGCGTTGTAAGCTGCATAGCCATATACAAGCATTGAAACAATAGCAATGATGACACCTATCTGATAAATATTTTTACGCTTGTTTTTTTGTTTTGACATTTTATTTCAATAGGTAATTAAATGGAGGTACCATTAATATTTTGGTTTGATTAAGTTTAAAATTTCATCAACATATTCCCGGCTATTGCTAAGGCGTGGTATTTTATGCTGCCCACCTAATTTGTTTTTGCTTTTTAGCCATTGACTAAAAGTATTTCTTGGGAGAGATCTTATTTGAGGCATTCGTAATGCAATATCTTTTTGACGTTTTGCCTCGTAGTCGCTATTTAGCTTTTTTAAGGCTTCATCGAGCGTTTGTGCAAAAAGATGTAGATCCGCCGGAGGATTTTCAAATTCAAATAACCATTCATGCGCACCATTTTCATTATCAGAAAAATAAATGGGTGCAGCCGTGTATTCAATTACATGACAGTTAAGCAGGTTGCAGGTTTCTGCTATTGCATTGTCTGCGTTGTCTATAATTAATTCTTCGCCAAAGGCATTGATAAAATGTTTTATGCGTCCACTAACTTTTACGCGAAACGGATTTAGCTGGGTGAACTGAAGAGTGTCTCCCAGGAGATAACGCCACAGTCCTCCATTAGTAGAAATTACAGGAGCATAATTTTTATTGAGTTCTACGTGCTTTAATCCGATGGTTTGTGGGTTTTCTTTGCCATATTCTTCGATAGACATAAACTCATAGAAGATACCATGATTTAAAAATAGCAGCATGCCTTCTTCGCCACTGCCATCTTGCGCTGCAAAAAAACCTTCACTGGCATTGTACATTTCCAGATAATGCACTTCATCGCCAAGGATCCTTTCAAATTGTTGTTGATAGGGGGTAAAAGAAACGCCTCCGTGCATATATACTTCTAAGTTGGGCCAAACCTCTTTCAAATTATTTCGCCCGGTAATCTCTAATATACGTTTTGCCAAAACAAGCGTCCAGGTTGGGACCCCAGAAATAGAAGTTACATCTTCATCAATAGTTGATTGCGCTAATGCTTCAATTTTGTTTTCCCATTCGTCCATTAATGCAATGGAAAGTTCCGGT
>NZ_JBNQGD010000155.1:41403-53235 GCF_050436765.1 Arachidicoccus sp.
CAAAAAGGGGTGTTTTGTAATAATACAGCACTTAAATCGCCGCAGAAAATCTCTTCATTCAATTGACTTACCTGATGACTACCACCGATAACTAAACCTTTTCCCGTAAGCAAATCACTTTCTGGGTTGTTTTGATAATACAGGGTAAGTACATCTTTTGCTGCCTGATAATGGCAATCTTCTAAACTTTCTTTGGTGATGGGAATGAATTTGCTCTTTTCACTCGTTGTGCCACTACTCTTGGCAAACCAAGAAACGGGCGTATTCCAAAGTACGTTTTCCTCTCCCTCCATTATACGATTGATATAGGGCTTCAAATCTTTGTATTCATGAATAGGCACAGTCGCTTTAAACTTACGAATATCAAATAAGCTATTGAATCCGTATTTGCGACCGAAAGATGTATTTTGTCCATGTGTGACCAAATCTTGTAAAACTTCTCGTTGAGAGGCTATCGGATGGTGCAGCCATTCCTTAATGCGCCAGTGGCGCATACGGGCGAGTCGTGATATGGTAGGAGAAAAAATTTTCATATAATCCGCAGTGGGCAAGTTACATAATGATAATCAATTTTTTGGGCGGGAATTAAAATATTTCTTATGTATAAAATCCATTCTTATATGACAAAATAAATAATTTTTATAGATTATTTTTAAAAATTTGGACATATCCGTTAATAATTATCTATTATTGCAACCAACAACTATCAATAAATTTAAGAATTAGGTATTAGTAATGGCAAAAAAACAACTATATTCTATAGAATTTCCGGTGAGATGTTCTCCTAATATATTATACAATTTCCTGGCTACACCAGCGGGACTTCAAGAATGGTTTGCGGATTTGGTAGATCAACGTGATGGTGTATTTAGTTTTTCCTGGAGTGGGGGAATGCCTGAGAAAGCGAAATTGATTTCGACCGAAGAAAATAAATCCGTTCGGTTTAGCTGGTTGCATGAAGACCCAAAAGAATATTTCGAATTTAATATAGAAACAGCGGAAGTTTCCAATCAAACAATTTTGCTAATTAATGCATTTGCAGAGAAAGGCGATATCAAAGATGAAAGCATGGTGTGGGAATATCAGGTAAAGGAGCTTTTTCATCGCTTAGGAAGTTAGTAGAATGGGAATTCCTATAAAATATTTTGCCCTGTTTCTTTTGTAGAAGCGGGGTTTTTTGTAAAACAATGCAAAAGAAAACAAGGTATTTTCTGCTAACTGTTTTTATTCTGTATTTTTGATGCCGAAGTTGTCTTTTGAGCTTCGGTTGTGATATAGGTGCAATTTGACAATCATTCGAACCAGCGAAGCAATCAATATAAAATTAAATGGCATATTTGTGGGAGCATTTATAAATGAATGTAGTTCACTAGGCTTATAAACTGTTTCATTTTTTATCAATGATAAAGAAATTAGATAAACTTATTTTGCGCTCTTTTGTAGGGCCGTTTATTGCCACTTTTTTAATCTCCACTTTCGTATTGGTGATGCAATACTTTTGGCTCTGGATTGATGATTTAGTGGGCAAGGGTTTAGATTTTTTTACTATCATGGAATTTATCGGTCTTGTTACGGCTATCACCGTTCCCCTGGCATTGCCGCTTTCTATGTTGCTTTCCTCCATTATGACTTTCGGGAAATTGGGAGAATCATTTGAATTGGTCGCGATCAAATCTGCGGGTATTTCTTTGGAGCGTTTTATGCGCCCCTTATTACTTGTTTCTTTTTTCTTAGGAGGCGTTGCTTTTTTGTTTGCCAACAATATTATACCGGTGGTAAACTTAAAGAGGGAAAGAATGTTATACGACATCATTACTTCGAAGCCGGCATTAAATATCAAAGTTGGCAGTTTCTATGATAAAATTGAAGGCTTTGTCATACGCGTTGGACAAAAAGATAAAGAGAGCAAGAATATAGGCGACGTCGTTATTTTCGAGAAAAATTACGATTTGCAAGACAATCTGCTTACCGCTAAAACTGGTACAATGGAAATGACACCGGATAAGCTTTCCATGGAATTTACCTTGAGAGACGGTTATCATTATGAAGAATCCGGTTCTAGTCGTGGTGACAATACCCAGTTTGTGAGAATGCATTTTAAAACTTATAGAAAGTTGCTCGATATGTCGAGTTTTAAGTTAAAACAGAGTGGCGAAGAAGGCTTTAAATATAGCCCCCAGATGCTCACTTTTAGACAATTAATTCCGGCTATCGATTCACTAAAGCGACAAAATAGCTTCTATCAAAAACGCACGGATAATCAATTACTTCCTTATATTGGGTTTGTTCAATACCAGGACAGTAGCTGGCAGAAATATTCGGCAAAAAAATTACCTACCAGTTATTTGGCCACGCTTTCCGATTCCATAAAAAGGCTCGCATATATGCAAGCTTTGGGTCAGATAAATAGAGCCAATAGTGATCTTGATTTCATTAGTAAAGATTACCAGTCCTTACAAAATAGTATTCGATCGCATCTGATCGAAGCCCACAGAAAGTTTACACTTTCCGTTGCTTGTATCATTTTGTTTATGATCGGTGCGCCACTTGGTTCGATCATTCGCAAAGGTGGCTTAGGCTCGCCGTTGGTATTCTCCATTATCTTTTTCGTATTATTTTATCTGCTCAATACCATTGGTGAACGTTTGGCCCGTCAAGGAGTTTTATCTTGCTTTGCGGGGATGTGGCTTTCAACATTTGTGCTATTGCCAGTCGGATTGTTTCTAACTTATAAAGCAATCCGTGATTCACAGCTATTCAATAATGAAGCCTATTTTAGATCTTTCCGGAAAATACGGTTGTTGTTTAAGAAAAAAGAAATAATAGAAAATACAGAGCAAGCTGATTAATTTTTTACTCTTTTTGACACGCCACTACCACGCAGGTTTCTATAATGCGCCCTTTCGTTATTGGAAATAAATAAAATTGCGTCTATTTTTGATGAAGTTTAAACGATTTGTATAGTAAGCAGAATTATCCGGAAAATACTTTCTCATTCAAAAAAGACAAAAAGTACTATTGATATTGGGAAATAGGGCGACGAGTGTACGTCGGTTATATTGTTGATTGTAAGGAAAGCGCTTTGTATTAGGGTATATTACAAAATTTTGATTGGAAGATGGCTTGGATAGAGGAAATTGATATATTGAAGCCGTTGGGGACAGAATGATCGTATGCATTGTATATTAAAACTAAGTTTGACAAAGAACTATAGTAGCTGTAGAATTACATAACGACGAATGGGTGATAGATGGCTGTATTGAGAACTTTGATAGAGTGTTGAAGCGCAGAAAGTTTACGGGTGGCTGATATTTTCTGGCCTGACGTATAAAAGAGGTTGGGGCGCGAGGAAGGGCTGGATTTATGACTCGAAAGCAGGAAAGCCTGGCATTCTCTATCTTCCATAGGTGGAGGTCTAGTATGGCCGAAAAACCAATCCTTACGGAAGCAGGCTAATTATTTTTGAAAACAAAACCGTTGCAAGATTATTTTATTTTCATCATTATTACACAATGGATAAAGCTAAACAGAATTACAATGTACAAAAATGGATTTGCGGTTTATCCGTTGTGTTGTTTATTGCTAAGTTGGTAGCCTGGTATTTGACTAACTCACTGGCCATTTTATCTGATGCTTTAGAAAGTATTGTCAATGTAATGGCGGGTTTTATTGGCCTTTTTAGTTTGTATGTAGCAGCCAAACCGAGTGACACGGACCATCCTTATGGTCATGGCAAAGCCGAGTTTATTTCCGCTGCGGCTGAGGGTGCTTTAATTATTGGCGCAGGCATATTAATTTTATATCAAACTGTCCAAAGCTACTTACAGAAAACGGTAGTAGGTGAACTAGACACAGGCCTATCTTTAGTCGTTGCCACTGCTATTGTAAATTATGTTGCCGGTTTTATTTGTTTAAGAATCGGTCGAAAAAATAATTCCTTAGCACTGCAATCCAGTGGGAAGCATTTGCAAATAGATACTTATACAACCATTGGTATTGTATTTGGCTTGGTCATTATTTTGTTTACAAAAATTTATTGGATAGATAAATTGATTGCACTTTGTGTCGGCATAATGGTCATCTATAATGGTTACCGCATTTTGCGCAAATCATTAGCAGGCATTATGGATGAAGCCGATATGAAGCTCCTCAACCAAATAGTGGTTTTACTCGATGCCCACCGCCGGGAAAACTGGATAGATATTCATAATTTCCGCGTTATAAAATATGGTTCACTCCTGCATGTGGATTGCCATTTAACATTGCCATGGTATTTCAATTTAAAAGAAGCACAAGTTGAACTGGATGTGTTTAGTGACCTTATTAAATCGCAGTTTGGTGATGCACTGGAGATGTTTGTTCATACAGATGATTGCCGCCCGCCCCAAAGTTGTACCATTTGTACAAAAATGGACTGCAAGGTGCGCCAACATGCCCTTAAACAAAAATTAGAATGGACCTTGGAGAATATTCTGGTCAATAAACAGCATTCGATACCGGGCTAAATCCAAAAATATTCCGCTAGCAAATCAGTCAATTTTCAAATTGACTAATTCGCTTATCTTCGCTACCCGATTATTATACATGTAAAACTATACACTATGCAACAATGGAAAAACTTTCAAGAAACGAATAAACAACGATTTTTAGACGAATTGCTGGAATTACTGCGTATTCCCAGCATTAGTGCGAAACCGGAGAATAAAGCAGATATGGTTTCTTGTGCCCAAAAAGTAAAACAAAGACTGGAAGAGGCGGGAGCCCAAAAAGTAACAATATTTCCTACCAAAGGGCATCCGGTCGTTTTTGGTGAAATAAAAGTGGACGAAAATAAACCGACCGTCTTAGTCTATGGCCACTATGATGTACAGCCTGTAGAGCCTTTGGAGCTTTGGCACAGTGGACCTTTTGAGCCGGTAATCAAAGACGGAAAAATATATGCCCGTGGCTCCGCGGATGATAAGGGCCAATTTTATATGCACATAAAAGCGTTGGAAACAATGGTCAAGACCAATTCTGTCCCGCTTAATATTAAATTTATTATTGAAGGAGAAGAAGAGGTAGGGTCCGATAATCTTGAACCCTTTTTGGCGCAGCATAAAGACATGCTTAAAGCCGATGTGGTGTTGATTTCAGATACTGCAATGATCAGTTTAGACACCCCCAGTTTGGACACGGGCGTACGTGGTTTAAGTTATATTGAAGTCGAAATTACCGGTCCTGACCGTGATTTGCATAGTGGGGTGTATGGTGGCGCGGTAGCGAATCCAATTACCATTTTAGCACAAATGATTGCTAGCTTGCACGATGAAAATAATCATATCACTATTCCAAATTTTTATGACGATGTACAAGTTTTGTCGCAACAGGAACGTGCTAAATTAAATAAAGCGCCTTTTGACCAAAGTGATTATAAAAAAGATTTAGGTGTAAAGGAGCTGTGGGGTGAGAAAGGATATACTACGCTGGAAAGGACAGGTGTACGGCCAACACTTGAATTAAATGGCATCTGGGGCGGTTATATGGGAGAGGGATCTAAAACAGTTTTGCCATCTAAAGCTCATGCGAAAATAAGTTGTCGTTTGGTGCCTGGTCAAGATCATCATAAAATGACCGATTTACTGATAAAACATTTGGAGAAAATAACACCTGACTGTGTAACGCTTAAAGCCTTTGCACACCATGGCGGCAATCCCTATGTAACGCCAATCGACAGTATCGAATACAAGGCTGCGGAAAAAGCTATCGAAGCTACTTTTGATAAAACCCCTATTCCTGTGCGTGGCGGCGGAAGTATTCCTATCACTTCTTTGTTTGAAAGTATTTTAGATTGTAAAACAATATTTATGGGCTTTGGTTTGGACAGTGATAACCTACATAGCCCTAACGAGAAATATAATATAGAAAATTATTATAAAGGCATAGAAACTATTCCGTATTTCCATAAGTTTTATGCGGAATTAAAAAAGTAAGGAGGAAGCCAAAAAGAGATAAGTGAGGCCTAATAAGTGAAGTGTGAAAAGTTGTTCCTTGATTCTTTTATATGGTGGGCCATATCATCTCATTTTTAAAATAGCGTTGAAGGGGTTGCTTCGATCCAGTCTGAAGCCTGATGAAGTAGTCAGTTTAAATATTTTAAGATTATGGAAGAGAAATTAAGAATAGATAAATATTTATGGGCAATACGCTTATTTAAAACGCGTAGCCAAGCGGGGGACGCTTGTGATAATGGCAAGGTTAAACTCAATGGCAATAACGTGAAGGCATCTAAAACTGTCAGTATTGGCGATGTGTACGACGTGAAAACCGAGGCGAGAAAATGGGTCATAAAAGTCGCGGGATTATTCGCCTACTCAGAAGCAATAAAGTATTATGAAGATATTACGCCACCGGAAGCTTTGGATAAAATTACGTTTGACGCACCCAGTTTTCACACTGGTAAAAGATTGAGTAAGATAGGCCGCCCGACAAAGCGTGACAAAAGGGATATCGATGAGTTCTTATCGGAGGAGTAACAAATAACAAAAAAAAACAGATGAATGAATAATTTTTCAGTAACGACGCAACTTTCGCAGGTAGAATATTGCAAACTTTTTGTACGATTAAGCTACAAGCAAAGGCTCTATCAAATCATTACGATTATGGGTGTTTTGCTATTGATTTTATCTATCATACGGTTTTTTACAACAAGTATTGTTTCGGAAAGAACACAATGGTTTCTGTTCTGTTTTAGTGTTTATTGTTTGGTCCTTTTCCCATTAATTGTCTGGTTGCGTGCCAAGAGAATTTATAAAGGTAATCAGGGCTTACAAAGCTCTATACATTATACTTTCACAGAGACCGGACTGACACTCAATGCGAGTGGTATAGAATCTAAATTTGGGTGGAAGGATTTTGGAAATGTGCAGCAAACGAAAGACTTTTTCTTGTTATTTGGCTATAATCGTGCAGCGTATTTTATCAAGATGAAAGATTTGACCGCTGAACAAATGGTATTTATAAAGACAAAAATTATGAGCTCCCAATCAGAGAATACGGAGGAAAAACCTTCGATTGAAAACTAGGGCAGCTTTTCACTTTTAATTTTTCCCTTAGAAAAATGCACATCGATATTATTACAGTTGTACCGGAATTGTTGGAAAGTCCATTGTCACATAGTATTATGAAACGTGCACAGGACAGAGGTCTGCTTACTGTGCAAACACATAATCTTCGCCAGTGGGCTTTAAATAAATATGGGCAGGTCGACGATTATCAGTTTGGCGGCGGAGCCGGCATGGTGATGATGTGTGAGCCTTTGGCCAGTGCTATCGAGCATTTGCAAAAAGAAAAAACATACGATGAAGTTATTTATTTGACACCCGATGGAGAGCGCTTTAACCAGTCTATTGCGAATCAGTTTTCTTTAATGGAAAATCTTTTAGTTATTTGTGGCCACTATAAAGGTATCGATGAGCGTATTCGACAATATTTTGTAACCAAAGAGATTTCTATTGGTGATTATGTTTTAAGTGGTGGAGAATTGGCGGCAAGTGTGGTCGTAGATGCTATAGGCCGTTTATTGCCGGGTGTATTAAATAATGAAACTTCCGCTTTAACAGATTCATTTCAGGATAACCTTTTGGCCCCTCCTGTTTATACGCGCCCTGCCGAATTCCGCGGTTGGAAAGTACCGGAAATATTACTCAGCGGAAACCCTAATCTAATAGAGAATTGGCGTTTCGAGCAATCTTTGGAAAGAACAAAAACCCGAAGACCGGATTTGTTGGCGGATTGATTGCCGAGGCATTTCAACTAGTTCATCGCTTCCTTGTTTATTGATGATGCTTCATTTTAATTATCAGTAGCTTGTTTTTCTAACATACATATGGCGGAGGCGCGTAAAATGGAAATTTTTTACGACGCACCCTGCCTTATTTAGACCTTTATTTCAGCTTAACGGATTTGTATCTTTGTGCATCTTTATGATTTGGCGGTTTTTGGCGTGAGGGATAAAAAATCATTTTCCATGGCCGCATTCTTGTAATTCGGTAAGATAATTGTAGTTTTAACCTTACTATTTTTAAATTACTACTTTTTAAATAGTATTGACCGTACAGCTCAAATCATACATTATGCAAATAATCACCGCTAATTACGTCGATGCTTTCAAAAAAGAAATCTATCCTTCAGAAATTTCTTTCGACAAAAAGATCATGGTGATAAAAAAATTGGGTGATTCCATTGATAAAAGCTTGCCCTATATCTTACCCGGTTTCATAGATGCACATGTACACATTGAAAGTAGTATGCTTATTCCCAGCGAATTTGCGCGTGTTGCTGTTACACACGGCACGGTTGCTACGATAAGTGATCCCCACGAAATTGCCAATGTATGCGGCATGGAGGGGGTGAAATATATGATTGAAAACGGGAAGAAAACACCCTTCAAATTTTATTTTGGTGCCCCGAGTTGTGTTCCTGCAACTGTTTTTGAAACGGCAGGTGCAACCATTGATAGCGATGGCGTAAAGGGATTGTTGTTGATGGATGAAATAAAATACCTTGCTGAAATGATGAATTTTCCTGGCGTATTGAATGGTGATGAAGAGGTACTAAAGAAAATTGCCCATGCTTATTCGCTCAACAAACCGGTAGATGGTCATGCACCCGGACTTCGTGGTGAAGAAGCCAAAAAATATATTGATGCGGGGATTTCAACAGACCACGAATGTTTTACGAAAGAAGAAGCTTTAGATAAATTAAAATATGGAATGAAAATTTTAATCCGCGAGGGAAGTGCGGCTAAAAATTTTGAAGCCCTGATTGATTTGTTGGACGATTATGAAGATGAGATAATGTTGTGTAGCGATGACAAGCATCCGGATAGTTTAGTTTTGGGTCATATCAATCAGCTATGTTCAAGGGCTGTAGCAAAAGGCATTGATATTTTTAAAATTGTTAAGGCAGCTTGTATCAATCCAGTGTTTCATTATAAATTAGATGTGGGACTATTGCGTGTGAATGAACCGGCAGATTTCGTTTTGCTTAAAGATTTAAAAAGCTTTGAGGTACTTAAAACATACATCGATGGGAAGCTTGTGGCGCAGAATGGGCAGACATGTATTGCGTCTATTCGTGAAAGAATTATTAATAATTTTGCCGCTCGGAAAATAAAAATAGAGGATCTCCGTTTTGAGAAAGCGGATTTCTTCCGCAATGAGAATGGGGAGGTTCCTGTCATTGAGGCCCTTGACGGACAATTAATTACTAATAAAATATTTTTGTTGCCTAAAACGGAAAATGAATATCTGGTAAGCGATGTAAGTAAAGATATGCTGAAGATGGTTGTCATAAACCGTTACCTGGAAGCGCCGATAGCAAAGGCTTTTATTAAAAATTTTGGTTTAAAAAAAGGGGCTATTGCTTCTTCTGTTGCGCACGACAGTCACAACATTGTAGCAGTAGGTGTAGATGATAAAAGTATCAGCGAAGCTGTAAATGCGATTATTTCTTCAGGAGGGGGAATTAGTGTTACGGGGAATAAAATGGATGTATTACCTTTACCCGTAACTGGTTTAATGAGTAATGGAGATGCTTATGAGATTTCAAAAAAATATGCCGATTTGGACAATATGGCAAAAGAATTGCATAGCGAACTGTCGGCACCCTTTATGACATTAAGTTTTATGGCCTTGTTGGTTATTCCACATTTGAAGTTGAGCGATAGAGGGTTGTTCGATGGGGATTCCTTTTCCTTTATCCAAAAGAAATAGTATTTGTATTCATGGTAATGATTTAAAATGAACTTTTAAGTAGATATTAAAGAAAAAAGTATGAGGAAATATTTTGGGTTCTTATTAGCTGGAATACTTTTAGGTACTGCTGCCGTACAGGCGCAGAAAGTATTGCGTATAAGAAAATTAGTTGGCAGCAAGCATGATAAATTGTATGGACTGCCTTTATCCGTTGTCAATGTACCGGCAGGCAATATTGTAATTGGGTCTAATTCAGCTGATACTGCCCGTTCGGGGTATGACAGACAGCATCTTGTTAAAATAAGTTCTTTTTATATAAGTACTACAGAGGTGACTAATGCGCAATACAAAGAGTTTACTAATTGGGTCAGGGACTCTTTAGCGGCTATTGATTTAGGGGGGGAATATATTACAGTAAAGGATGGCGATACGGCTATTAATTGGAAATATGCTACTCATATCAACTACTCCGACCCTGCAATAATGGCTAAGCTTACGAATCTCTTACTTGACCCATCTAAAAGTCTTAGTAACCGCCCCCAAATAGATCCCCACAAGTTAGTTTACAGAATGGAGGGCTTTAATTATCAAGAGGCTGCGAAGAAGGAGAATGAAGGCCGTAGCCCTAAAGATTTTGTATATAGGCAGGATGTTGAGGTGTATCCGGATACCTTAGTATGGATGAGAGACTTTGGCTATGCCAATAATGAGCACATGTCAATAGGATATTATGCAAGTGATAAGTATAAAAACTACCCGGTAGTAGGCGTAAGTTGGGTTCAGGCGAATGCTTATTGCGACTGGTTTACAAAGCAACGGGTTTACAAAGAGCAGAGAAAGAGAAAGATGCCCAATGATGGGGTTTGTCGTTTGCCCACACAGGCAGAGTGGGCTTATGCAGCCAGTCTAAATGATAATGACGCAGATGTAAAAGCAAATAAAAATGATACTGCAGGCAATAAAACGCGAGAAGATGGTCTGTTAGGCAATAAGCTTTTCCCCGAGATGGTGGTTCGTAATAAACGTGGCGGATATCATATTTATGATATGGCCGGCAATGTTTCGGAATGGACCAATACCTCCTTTTATGAGGGAAGTGTAAACTTTGTAAATCGTTTCAATCCGGATATAGAGTGGGGAAATAATGACTCGAAGTCGAAGTTTAAAAGGAGAAAAGTGGTATGCGGGGGAAGTTGGAAAGATATACCGGCCCTTACCACAACTAGCAATAGATTTTATGAAGATATGGATAATGCCCACTCCTATATTGGATTTAGAGTGGTATTGAACTTTCCGGATTAATTTTTCTTATTCTTAAAATAAATTTTATACAATAATTTTCGCATTATGTCAGTAGAAAAAGTAAGGCCCATAGATAGGATATTGGAAATTTTTTATTCTTTCGCCGCCGTCCCGGTGTTATTGGGCGCATTGTTCAAAATCACTCATACTGCTCCTTTTGGAGAACCCAATTCATGGTTGTATGTAGGTTTGGGCACTGAGGCTTTGGTGTTTTGCACTTTTGGATTGCTTTATTGGCTTGCGCCACCTAAAGCAGTTGATGAAATGGGCGTGTCCATTGATAGTGATTCTACTGAATTGTCTAAGACAAAACAAGGCTCTTCTTTAAATGCCATTGACGGCATGTTAAAAGACGCGGACATCACGCCTGCGTCCATGGATAGACTAAGTGAAGGGTTTAAAAATCTAGAGGCAAGCATTGCGAGGATTAGCAATGCAAGTAATAGTATGGCCAACACGGAAGAATATATGCAAAAATTGCAACAAGCAACTACTTCATTGGCATCTATGAATAGTTTCTATAATAAATTAGCCGAAACCTCTCAGGCGTTGATCAGCAGTGCTGATGACGCAAAACGCACGCAAGAGCAAATTGGCGCATTGGCTAAAAATCTTGAAAAGCTAAATCAAGTTTACGGAGGCATGCTCACTGCAATGCAAGGCAATAATAAAGCGTAAAATTTTCTACCCAATCTTTTAAAATAAAATTAGTGTTCCAAGCTTATTGTTGAATAAGGAACTAACTATAAATTATTACAATTATGGCAATACCTAGGGAGCCGAGGCAAAAAAT
>NZ_JBNQGD010000156.1:0-23435 GCF_050436765.1 Arachidicoccus sp.
TCCGATGTTTTCAAAGAAGACAATTCAGGGGGATCAAATTATATTACAATTTACGCATACAGACAAGGGATTAAAAAGCGCGAACGGCAGGCCCTTGGATTATTTTGAAATAGCAGGATCGGATGGAGTATTTAAACGTGCAGATGTCACCATTGATGGTAGTGAATTAATTGTCAGGAATCCTTTTATTAAAAATCCTGTAAATGTGCGTTTTGCCTGGGATGAAACAGCCCAGCCCAATTTTTTTAATGGGGACGGTTTGCCGGCTGTACCTTTTAGAACAAATGATCCCTATCGAGATGTAGTTTTATAATTTCTAATTATTTTATTGTTAATGAAGCCTTTTTTTAAAATAAAAATTGTTTGTATTTACCTTTTGTTAGTGGCTTTTGCCAGTGCACAAGAAACGCAAAAAATGTTCCTTTCGGGTACAGGCAGTGATCACACTGTGCAGTGGCAGTTCTATTGTAGTGCGGGGCAAAATTCCGGAAAATGGACGACCATTGCTGTGCCTTCTAATTGGGAGTTGCAAGGCTTCGGTACTTATAATTATGGATTAGATAAAGATTCGCTTCGTACAAATGAAGAGGGGTTTTATAAGTATCATTTTCAAGTTCCGCAAGATTGGAAAGATAAAACGGTAAGAATCGTTTTTGATGGATCTATGACTGATACCAAAGTAAAAATTAATGGAAAATCAGCCGGTGCAATACACCAAGGTTCTTTTTATAGATTTAAATATGATATCTCTAAACTTTTGAAATATGGAAAATCAAATTTATTAGAAGTTACGGTAGCAAAAAGTTCGGCAAATAAATCAGTAAATGCTGCAGAGCGAAAAGGCGATTTTTGGATTTTTGGAGGGATTTATCGCCCCGTTTATTTGGAGGCGCTACCTGTTTCTCACATGGATGATATTGCCGTGAACGGACTGGCCGACGGCCATTTTAGCGCAGAAATTCACTTAAATAAAAATAAACAAGGGCTTAAAGTTTCTGCTCAGCTATATAATAGGGACGGAACTAAATTCGGAAATGAAATGGATGATGAGAAACAAATTTCGGACTCTGTTGTGGATTTAAATGGTCAGTTTCAAAATCCAAAACTCTGGTCGCCAGAGTTTCCCAATTTGTATAAAGTAGTTTTTACCTTAAAAGATAATGAGAAAACCATACATCAGATTTCTAAGACATTTGGTTTTAGAACAGTTGAGGTTCGTCAACGAGACGGTATTTATATCAACGGTGTAAAAATCAAATTTAAGGGCGTGGGGCATCACTCTTTTTGGCCAACAACAGGTAGAGCTTTAAGTAAGGCTCAATGTATCGCCGATGTTGAATTGATAAAGGGAATGAACATGAATGCGGTGCGGATGACGCATTATCCACCCGATACTTATTTTTTGGATGCCTGTGATTCTTTAGGACTTTTTGTTCTGGATGAATTAACTGGTTGGCATCATGCTTATGATACACAAGTGGGTTCTAAGTTGGTTAAAGAAATGATTACGAAAGATCAAAATCATCCAAGCATTGTGATGTGGGATAATGGTAATGAAGGAGGATTTAATTTCGAATTAGATCATTTGTTTAGAGAGCTTGATTTTCAACATCGGCCATTAATCCATCCCTGGGCAATTTTTGGAGGAATGGATACGCAGCATTATATCAATTACGATTACGGTAATGGCACAGGTTTACAAGGTCATAACATTGTATTTCCGACGGAATTTTTACATGGCCTTTATGATGGCGGAGCTGGTGCTGGGTTACAAGACTATTGGAATGAGATGTGGCGAAAACCATTGTCTGCCGGTGGTTTTATTTGGGTTTTTGCAGACGAGGACGTAGTACGTACAGATAAAAATGGTCAGCTCGATAGCGATGGTGACCACGCGCCAGACGGGATCGTTGGCCCTTATCACCAAAAAGAAGGAAGTTATAATGCGATAAAAGAAATCTGGTCTCCGGTATATGTGGAACATACGGAAATTACACCAGATTTCGATGGCATCTTTAGATTGGAGAATAGATATTTCTTTACCAATATCAAACAATGTTCTTTTAAATGGAAGCTAGTAAAATTAAAAAATCCATTTATAAATAAGCAACAGGAAAATATAAACGGAACAGCAGTCGCACCAAATATTGCAGTGGGCCAATTTGGTACACTTAAATTGTCTTTACCTATAAACTTTGAGCAATATGATGTTTTGTATTTAACAGCCATCGACCCGCATGGGAAGGAAATTTATACATGGAGTTTTCCTATATCCCGTCCAGATAAAATAACTAAAGAAGTTGTAAGGCAGTTTAAAAATGACAAAACCGCTACTGATTTAAAAGAAACCGCTACTAATTTTATTGTTACTACAAAAACTATGAAGTACAGTTTTGATAAATCCTCCGGATACTTAAAAAATGTATTCAATGGTAACAAAGAAATTCCTTTTAACAATGGACCAGTATTGTGTGGGGGAAATGCCGTGTTGACCGACTTTAAAGCACACAGTTTTGAAGACTCAACTGTTTTGACTGCAACGTTTTCAAAACAGAGTGATATGTCTGAACTCTCTTGGACAGTATATGCTAACGGACTGCTAAAAATGCATACAAGTTATTTTCCACATCAATACGATTTCGATTATTTAGGTGTAAGCTTTTCATTTCCCGAAAAATTAGTACAAGGGATCCAGTGGATGGGCAATGGTCCTTACAGAGTATGGAAGAATAGAATGCAGGGTGTTACCTTAAATGTATGGGACAAAAAATACAACAATACCATTACCGGGCAACCAGAGCCTGCAATTGTTTATCCTGAATTTAAAGGTTACTTCTCCAATTTTTATTGGATGAAATTGAAAACTAAAGTCGGCGCAGTATCGGTTTTTTGTGCTGATGAAGATATTTTTTTAAGATTATTTACACCCGGGAATCCTAAAAAGGTTTATAATACAGCACCTGAATTTCCCAAAGGGGATATCTCTTTTATGCACGCTATAGATCCGATTGGCACCAAGTCGCAAGTTCCGGAAAATATGGGGCCTTCAGGTAGAAAGAATATGTATTACGATTATGGCAAGTCAAAAGATTATGCTAAACAATTGACTTTATACTTCGATTTTTTTGATAATGAATAAATATTAATGATGATAAAAAAGGTTATTTTATTTTGTTGCTTATCTTTTGTATTTATTGTTGCATTGGCGTCAGCCAAAGCTTCAATGACAGATGGTTTGCAAATAATTAACCTTCGTTGTGAAGCATTGGAAAACCCGTCAGCAGTAGATGCCATATACCCACGCTTAAGCTGGGCTGCTTTGTCCAAAGAAAGAAATGTACAACAAGTTGCGTATCAAATATTGGTTGCTTCCTCTTTGAAAAAATTGTCCAATAATGACGGCGATTTATGGGATTCGAAAAAAACACTTTCTTCAAACTCCATTCAAATTGCCTATGAAGGAAAATCTCTGCTAAGCAGACAGTCATGTTATTGGAAAGTAAGAATATGGACGAATAAGGGCGGCGTCGCTTGGAGTTCAGCTGCAAGTTGGTCAATGGGGCTATTAAATAGGACGGATTGGCAAGCAAAATGGATTGGTTGGGATAAGCCTTTTCCCTGGGATAGCGTAACTAAATTTTCAAGACTTTCTGCCAGATATTTTAGGAAAGAATTTTCGGTTGAAAAGAAAATAGTTTCTGCTACGGCTTATATCTCCGGTCTAGGTCTTTATGTATTGTATATCAATGGGCAGAAAATAGGAAAGCAGGTGCTAGCTCCATCTCCGACAGATTATTCTAAAGAGGCGAAATACAATACGTTTGACGTTACAAAAGCCTTGAATAATGGAGAAAATGCCTTGGGCATAATTTTAGGCAATGGAAGATTTTTTACGATGCGTCAAAATTATAAACCTTGGAAATGGCACAATTTCGGATTTCCTAAACTCTTATTTCAATTGGAGATTAAATATGAGGATGGCAGTATAAAAAAAATTATTAGTGATGACACATGGAAGATGACGGCTAATGGCCCCATCCGCTCCAACAATGAATACGACGGAGAAGATTACGATGCCACGAAAGAAATGGTTGGATGGAAATTACCTGGTTTTAATGAAGCAAATTGGTTCAATGCGAAGAATGTATTACCGCCTGATGGTATTCTTTCAGCACAGATGAATAACAATATGCAGGTAATGGATTCAGTAAAAGTAAAGTCCATTCATAAAATCGGCCCAAAAGATTATATCATGGATTTTGGCCAGAATATGGCAGGTTGGGTAAGATTGAATGTAAATGGAAGCAAGCATCGTGGTGATACGCTTACTGTTCGTTATGCAGAAAGTTTACAGCCCGACGGGCAATTATACGTAGAAAATTTAAGAGATGCTAAATCTACTGATCATTATATTTTGAAAGGCGACCAGGGTGAGCTGTTTGCACCGCAGTTTGTTTATCACGGATTTCGATATATTGAAGTACGTAATTATCCAGGTACGCCAAGTAAAGAAAATTTTCTAGCACAAGTTGTTTATGATAAAATGCAGACTACAGGTTCCTTCACTTGTTCCGATACAACGATCAATCAAATTTTCAAAAACGCCTATTGGACTATTCGCTCCGATTACAAAGGCATGCCGGTTGATTGTCCGCAACGTAATGAACGCCAGCCCTGGTTGGGTGACAGAGCCACAGGAGCTTATGGCGAAAGTTTTCTTTTCAATAATGCGAATCTTTATGCTAAATGGTTGAATGATATTCAGGATGCACAAAAGGAAAATGGCAGTATTCCTGATGTTGCACCTACTTTCTGGTATTATTTTAAAGACGATATTACTTGGCCATCGACCTATTTATATGTAGCCAATATGCTTTATCATCAATTCGGTGATAAGCAAACAATTGTAAAGCATTATGCATCCATGAAAAAATGGATCGACTATATGCAACAACAGTATATGCAGGACTATCTTTTTAAAAATGACAGTTATGGTGATTGGTGTGTACCGCCCGAGCTCCCAACAATTATACACAGCAAAGCTCCTAAGAAAATAACGGATGGTGGTCTTTTGGCGACAGCTACTTTTTACAATGATTTAAAATTGATGGAAAAGTTTGCTTCTATTGCTGATAGAACGAATGATAGTTCATGTTTCGCAGCATTGGCGTTAAAAATTAAAAACGCTTTTAATAAAAAATACTTTAATCGGCAAGAAGATTATTATAGCAATAATTCGATTACCTCCAACTTGCTTCCTTTGACTTTTGGAATGGTAAACGAAGGCTATAAGCAAAAAGTCTTTGAAAATATTGTCGACAAAACTTTGACAGAAGACAAGGGGCATATAGGTACAGGTGTTATTGGAACGCAATTTCTAATGCGCGGATTTACAGATTATGGTCGACCGGATATTGCCTATAAATTGGCTTCTAACCGTACTTATCCGAGTTGGGGATATATGGCCGCAAGTGGTGCGACCACGATTTGGGAATTGTGGAATGGTAATACAGCCAGTCCTAAAATGAATTCACAAAATCATGTCATGCTTTTGGGCGATTTGTTAATTTGGTTATTTGAGGATCAGGCCGGGATAAAATCGGACCCCAATGATATCGCTTTTAAAAAGATCATCATGCATCCGCGAATTGATACTAAAATGCAATTTGTAAATGCAAGTTATCATTCTCCTTATGGTGAAATTAGGAGTGACTGGAGAAAAGAGGGTCATTTATTTATATGGAATATTTCTATTCCAACGAATACCAGTGCAGAGGTTTATATTCCCTACGCTAATAATGGTACTATAATCGAAGAAGGTAACGAGGATCTTGCCCATCTCAAAGATGGACATTTTTTAAGAAAAGAGAAAGGGTATATGGTTTATAATTTGGGCTCAGGGACTTATCATTTTAAATCTACATTTCAATAAAAAATTTATGAAAAAAAATAAATTGTTCGGAAAGGTTTTCGGATTAGCTGTTTTTTGTTTTGCAATTATTGCCAATACAGGTGTGGAAGCGCAAACAAGCGCCAAAGATAAACAGGAGATCCAAGCAAAAGCTGGTAATTGGGTAGCTTCTTTAAATTTAAATGATAAAGCAAAAGAAGCGAGTGTAACAAACATCATTGCTGCGCATTTGGAAGCTGTGCGTAACTGGAATAATACACATTCCTACACGACAGTCCCAGCAGGTATTAATCCCGAAACAGGAAATAAATTGAGTAACTTAGATAGGCAAATTATTGTTAATTCTGCTATGCCTGATTCTGTTCATCAGCATTTAATGAATGGACTTGCTAAATACCTCAGCCCAACGCAGGTAGAGGCTATCCTGGATAAGTATACCGTGGGTAAAGTTGCCTTTACATTCAAGGGCTATGAAGCCATTGTCCCTGACTTGACGGACAAAGAAAAACAAGTAATTCTTGCAAATCTTAAAACTGCCAGAGAACAAGCAGTTGATTATAAAAGCATGAAACAGATATCCGCAATTTTTGAGATTTACAAAACTAAAAATGAACAGTATTTAAACAGTAATGGCAGAAACTGGCATCAACTTTACAAAGATTATGTCAATAAAATTAAGGCGGAAAAAGCCGCAAAGAAATCAAAATAAAAATTACTTACGCTTAAAGGATTATAAAATATGCTCAGAAAATTTAGTACGCTATTTTTAGTTGGCCTCGCTATTGCAAGTGGATTAAAGGCACAGAATAAATATTGGAAAACAGGGATTGTAAAAGATGAATTTCTTTATACAAAAGCTTCTTTTCCTGAATGCCATTCAGCGACGATTGCTGAAACGCCCAAGGGCTTGGTGGCTGCTTTTTTTGGAGGGACAAAAGAGCGCAATCCTGATGTGGAGATACGTGTTTGCAGAGAAGTAAATGGGAAGTGGACCGCACCCGTTGCTGTTGCAAATGGTATTGTAAACGATACTTTGCGTTATCCCACTTGGAATCCTGTTTTATACCAAGTTCCAGGCGGAGACTTATTGTTGTTTTATAAGATAGGTCCTAAACCTTCTATGTGGAAAGGTTGGATGATTCGATCCAAAGACAATGGGGTTACTTGGTTGAAGCCTGAAAAATTACCAGAAGGATTTTTAGGGCCGGTTAAAAATAAGCCCGTAACGCTCAAAGATGGTTCTTTGCTTTGCCCTTCAGGCGTGGAAAGTGGAAAGACTGCTATTCATTTCGAAAGATATGATGTGCAAAAAAATAAATGGACAATGATGGCGTTGCCACCTAATAATGCGAATTATGAAAGTCCGATACAACCGACCATTATGTTTCACGGAAAAGATACATTGCAGGCTTTATGCAGAAGCAAGGAAGAAGCAATACTGCAAACATGGTCTTATGACGGCGGAAAGACCTGGACGCCATTGTCCAAGACTTCCTTACCTAATAATAATTCCGGAATCGATGCTGTTACCCTAAAAAATGGATGGCAATTATTGGCATACAATCATGCAGTACCCAATGCTACATGGAAAAAAGGAAAAGGTCCCCGTACGCCGTTAAACGTGGCTATTTCCAAGGATGGCATTCATTGGTATGCCGTTTTAATTTTGGAAGATTCCCCCGTGAGCCAATATTCTTATCCATCTGTTATTCAATCGAAAGATGGCATGATTCAGATAGTTTATACTTGGAGAAGAACAAGAATTAAATATGTAGAAGTTGATCCTTCAAAATTAATTCCTTTAAAAATAAAAGGTGGGGAATGGCCTATTATTAAGGGCTACAAAGCACCAGTCGTGCCTTCTTCAAATCATGGGTAATAATTATTAAAGTAATGAAAAAGTATGTAACAATTCTGTTTTGCCTGCTAGTAATGGCAACTTGCATAAAAGCACAACATTATCGAGATACGGATAATAAGTTCAGCATGCCCCTTGCAGCGGTTTTAAAAAAGATAGAGCTACGTTATCACGTTACTATTAAATATCATCCGGAACAAGTCGCCGGCTTATCGGTATCTTATGCTGAATGGCGTTTTAGAGACAGTGTTGATCAAACATTAGCCAATGTTTTAGCGCCACTTGATATGAAGGTCAATAAACTGAGTCCGACTCAGTATAAATTGAAAGACTATGAGTATTTCCGTTGGTTAATTGCAGATGGTTGGAAAGAATTAGATAGGATTGCTGAACAGTATCATAATGCTTCAACCTTTGAATTGCGCAAAGACTCTTTACGCCCTGAATTATATAAAGCATTGCAATTAGCACCTATGCCTGCAAAACCTGCTGGCGAACCTATTTTAACGCCCCTAAGAAAATATAATGGATATTCTGTTCAAAATATTGCTATAGAAATATTGCCCGGATTGTATATCAATGGTTCTATTTATCGTCCGTTAAATGTGAAAGGTAAGATTCCTGTGATGTTAAGTCCGGATGGCCATTGGGAGCATCAACGGTATAGACCCGATTGTCAGATTAGGTGCGCGACACTGGCACGAATGGGCGTGATGGCTTTTAGTTATGACTTGTTTGCTTGGGGTGAATCTTTACTTCAATTTAAACCGGAAGATCATCAAAAAAGTCTTTCCCAGACCATTCAAACACTAGATGCCATTCGTATTTTGGATTATGTATGTAGCCTAAAAGAAGTCGATACAAGCAAAGTAGGTATTAGTGGAGGCTCAGGTGGCGGAAGTCATACAGCATTGATGGCGGCACTTGATTCAAGAATAAAATTGAGTGCTCCTGTGGTGAGTGTATCTTCTTATTTTTATGGTGGTTGCCCTTGTGAAAGTGGAATGCCCATTTTCCAATGTGGCGGAGGAACAGATTATGTAGAACTCGCAGCCATGGCCGCCCCACATCCTCAATTATTGGTTTCAGATGGTTCCGATTGGACGGCGCAAATGCCGGAGCATGATTTTCCTTATTTGCAAAAGATATATGGCTATTATGGTAAAAAATCAAATGTAGAAAATGTACATCTGCCTAAAGAATTGCACGATTACGGTATTTCAAAACGTTTGGCATTATATCATTTTGTAGCTAAATACTGGCATTTGAATTTGAAGAAAATAGAAACAAATGGTAAAATTGATGAGTCGCAAGTAACGATAGAAAAAGAACCCGAAATGTATGTATTTGGTGATCACGGACAAAATCTTCCTAAAGATGCTATAATGGGGTTTGATAATTTGGTAAAAGTTTTTACGGATGCTGTAGATAGAGCGAAATTACATCAATTTAAATAAAAGAAATGACTGGAAACAAATCACGAAGAGCATTTATTTATCAAACCGGCTTGGCTACAGTGGGACTTTTTTTCTTCAAAAAAGGTTCCTCAAAGAGCTGGTTAGTCGGATCCAATAACGCAGATAGGTATAAGATCGCTGTTGCCGATATTATGATTTTGAAAAGGCAGAAGATAGGGGAATTTGAATTAATCAAAGAGTTGGGCGCCGATGGTGTGGAAGTGGACATGGGTGGCTTGGGAAATAGAGAAAGTTTTGATAATAAGTTAGCAGACCCAATTATTAGAAAACAATTTTTAGATAAATCCAAAGAACTAAATATTCAAATCTGCTCTTTAGCTATGACTGGTTTCTATTCACAATCATTTGCGAAAAGAGCTACTTATAAAAAGAATATTCAAGATTGTTTAGACACGGCAAAAGCGATGAAGGTGAATATTGTTTTCTTGCCAATGGGCGTAAACAGTGATTTAGAAAAACAACCTGAACTGAGAAGTGTCATTATTGAGAGATTGAAAGTAGCAGGTGAGATGGCGAAGGAGGCAAATGTAGTTATTGGTATTGAAACAACCTTAAACGCAACACAGGAATTAAAACTCTTAAAAGAGATTGGTTCACCCAACATAAAAAGCTACTTTAATTTTGCCAATGCTTTAGATGCAGGAAGAGACTTGTGCAGTGAATTGATGATTTTGGGGAGAGAATATATTTGCCAAATTCATTGTACCGATACAGATGGCTTTTGGTTACAAAATGACCCTAAAATTGACATGAGAAAAGTGAAAAATACTTTGGAGAAAATGCAATGGCGTGGATGGTTGGTAATAGAAAGATCCAGAGATGCAAAAGATCCGAGAAATGTGCGGTATAATTTCACTGCCAATACCGCTTATATGAAAAAAATATTTCAAAAAAGAGATTATTAAAATGAATTTCAAATGAGGGTTGCACAACATGTTTTAAAACGAAGGATGTTTTTCTTTTTGCTTTGTCTGTTTCCCTTTTTGGGAATGGCAAGGAATAAATCTATATGTGATATCTTATGTGCGCAATTTAACAAAGCGCGACCAGCTTTTATATATGTATCTGTAAATGGGAACGATAGTAATGATGGCACAAAAGATAAGCCACTAGCGACTTTGGCAATGGCTGTAAGAAAAGCGCGAGAATTAAGACGTTTAAATAATCCATCAATAAAAGATGGAATTCATATTGAAGTAGAACAAGGCATATATCACTTGGATGAACCGCTATTTATTCGCCCGGAAGATGCTGGAACATCTGAAAGTCCTACTGTTATTGAGTCATTAGACAATCAATCGGTCGTTTTAAATGGTGGTATCCAAATATTCGGATGGCATAAATTAACCAGGAAAGTGGAAGGGTTACCGAAAGAAGCAGTGGGTAAGGTCTATGTTGCTGATGCACCAAAAGTTGGCGGACAGATATTGGATTTTCGTCAGTTATGGATTGAAGGTAAAAAAGCAATTCGTGCGAGAGATAGAAATGGTGATAGTATGAATCGAATACTGAGCTGGAACAGTGCTGAACAGACCTGTTGGATTCCCAAACCCAAGACGACAGATCTCTCAAAAGTTGAAGGAATGGAAATGCTCATTCACCAATGGTGGGCAATTGCCAATTTGAGAATAAAATCTTATAAAGTGCAGGGAGATAGCGCCGAGTTAAGTTTCTATCAACCAGAATCTCGCATCGAATCTGAACACCCATGGCCAGCTCCTTGGATATCTAAAAAAACGGGAAATTCTGCATTCTATTTAAGTAACGCTATTCAGTTCTTAGATCAAAGCGGTGAATGGTATTTGGATAAAAAGAAGGGGAAAATATATTATTGGCCACGTAATGGAGAAGATCTATCTCTTGCTAAAGTAATAGCTCCTTCTTTGCAGACTTTGGTAAGAGTGGAAGGAACCATTGATAGGCCTGTAGCTAATTTTTACTTTAAAGGAATTAATTTCAATTATACTACTTGGATGCGTCCTTCTAAAAAAGGGAGTGTGCCTTTGCAGGCAGGCATGTATTTATTGGATGCTTATAAATTAAAAACGCCTGGAACCAAAGAAAAGGAAGGACTAGAAAATCAAGCTTGGATTGGCCGTCCTGCAGCCGCTGTTGAAGTGGCTTATGCTAATCATATAAAATTCGAAAATTGCAGATTTGAGCATTTGGCCTCCACTGGTTTGGATTTTCAAAGGGGTACCCATGATGATGAAATCGTGGGAAATTTGTTTAAAGATATTGGAGGTACAGGAATTCAGGTTGGTGTCTATTCAGATGAATCTTTTGAAACGCATCTGCCTTATAATCCCACAGATGAAAGAGAAGTTTATACCAATGAATGGATTCATGATAATTTAGTCACCGATGTAAGTAATGAAGATTGGGGGTGTGTGGGTATTAGTGCGGGATATGTAAAAGGAATTGATATTGAACACAACGAAGTTTGCGATGTTTCCTATTCCGGTATTTGCGTTGGTTGGGGCTGGACAAAGGCGGTAAATGCTATGTCAAACAATCGGATTTTCGCTAATAAGGTTACCCATTATGCCAAGTGGATGTATGATGTTGGCGGACTTTATACTCTATCCGCACAGCCGGGTACAGAGATCGAAAACAATTATATTGATAGCATTTACAAAGCGCCGTATCCGCATGACCCAGAGCATTGGTTTTACTTTTATTTAGATGAGGGCTCCTCTTTTATCACAATTAAAAATAATTGGTGCCCGGTTTTAAAGGTTATGAAAAACTCAAATGGTCCCGGTAATGAATGGATTAATAATGGCCCGCAGGTAAATGATTCTATAAAATATGCGGCAGGGCTAGAAAGGCCATATCTGTTTTTATTGAGAGATAGAGTAGTAAATCATCATTGGAAAATAAATCATCTTTAAAATAATTAAAAATGCTTACATTCGGAATACTAGGACTAGGTGAGGGAAGAAGTACCATGTCTGCCGTACTTCAGAGCAAGAAATGGCAATTGAAAACTATCTGCGACTACAATGAAGTGCTTTGTAAACAAAGAGCAGAAGAATTTAATTTTCATCATTATACAACTGATTACAATGAAATGCTTCAGGATGTGGAAATTGATGTAATCGGCATTTATACGCCTGATCATTTGCATGCAAAACACGTAAAAGAAGCATTGTTGCATGGCAAGCATGTGGTATGCACAAAGCCTTTTATCGATGACTTAAATGATGCTAAAGAGTTATTAGCTCTACAGAAACAAACCGGAAAAAAGGTATTTGTAGGCCAAAGCTCTCGTTTTTTTGAGCCGGCAAAAAGGCAGCGCAATGATTTTGAAGCCGGCGAAATTGGTGAGTTAATTACAATCGAAAGTAATTACAATGCAGACCATCGCTGGTTTTTGGAAAAGAAATGGGCCTTGGAAGATTCTTTTAAATGGTTATATGGCGGATTGAGTCATCCTGTTGATTTTATAAGATGGTATTTGCCCAATATTGAAGAAGTGATGGGTTATGGAATGATAAGTTCGATCGGAAAGGCGGCTGGTTTGAAAAATGAGGACACGATGCATTTTATTTTTAAAGCTAAAGACGGCCGTATTGCCAGTGTAAGTGGAAGCTATACCTGTCCCACGCAGCCAGCCAAAAGAGACAGCGGTATGACCTGCATCTTACGCGGCACAAAAGGAAGCAGTCAGGCAGACTATCATGAACTGAGATATGCAATTACTGATAAGACGGGCGAAGAGAAAATTATTTTATGGGGGGATGAAACCCTAAAATATTATTTCCGTTTTGAAGGTCAGAGTCATCATGCAGGTGAATATCAAAATTATTTGGAGTATTTCGCTGATTCCATTGAACAAAATTTTACTGCTTTTCCCGACATGAGCGAGGGTATCATCACTATCGCCTTGTTGCAAGCGATGGATGAATCTTTGAAAACGGGGAAGCCGGTAAAACTAGATGATATTTTAAAACGTTATTCTTTAGAGTCATTTAAATAACCTACTTAACAGCATTATGAATTCTATTTATAATTCATTGAAGCCGATAGATTTTGCGGTAGTAGGTGTTTATCTACTATTGCTTTTTGGTTTAGCTTACTGGGTAAGTTTTGTCAAGAAAAGAAAACCCGACGAGAATTTATTTCTGGCGCAGCATTCCCTAAAATGGTATAGTATTGGACTAAATATGTGGGGGACAAATGTTGGGCCTTCTATGTTGATTGCGTCAGCAAGTATCGGTTATACTACTGGTATAGTTGCTGGTAATTTTGCTTGGTACGCTTTCGTTTTTATTTTATTGTTAGCGGTTGTTTTTGCCCCAAAATATTTGGGGGCCAAGGTCTGGACGCTTCCGGAGTTTATGGGGAAGCGATTTGGCGATAAAACGCGCAATGTGTTAGCGTGGTATACCTTGATTACTATTCTAATTTCTTGGTTGTCGTTAGGATTATTTGCCGGAGGAATTCTGGTGCAACAATTATTAAATGTCCCCATGTGGCAGTCTGTCATTGCAATGGTTCTAGTAGCTACTTTTTTCGCTGCTTCAGGCGGATTGAAGGCTATTGCGATTACGAATGTTTTTCAAATGATATTGTTGATTATCGTCTCGCTCACGTTGACCATTATAGGTATTGAAAAAGTAGGTGGACTGAGCGCATTGTATCACAAAGTGCCGGCAAATTATTGGAATCTTTTTCTCCCGTCCAACGATAAAAATTACCCGTGGATGGCGATTGTCTTAGGCTACCCTATAATGGGTGTGTGGTTTTGGTGTACTGAGCAGTCGATGGTGCAGTCTGTTTTAGGCGCAAAAAATTTGGAACAAGGACAATTAGGCGCGAATTTTATTGGGTGGTTAAAAATTTTAGATGTGCCTTTATTTATTATACCAGGCGTACTTTGTTTTGTTTTATTTCCACATTTAAAAGACCCGGACCAGGCTTATTTAGTGATGGTCACTAATCTATTCCCGCAGGGGATGAAGGGTTTGATTATCGTTGTATTGATTGCGGCTTTGGTGAGTAATATCGGGTCATCTCTAAATTCTGTTAGTACAGTCTTTACTATGGATATTTTTGTAAAAAAGTATAAACCTCAAGCGACAAACAAGGAGATTATAAAAATTGGACGTTGGGTTACGGTTTGGAGTGCAATTCTTTCCGTTCTAATTGCATTAGCCATTAACTCTATAAAAGGATTAAATTTATTTGATGTATTTCAATCAGTGCTTGGCTTTTTGGCCCCTCCCATGTCGGTCGTATTTTTGTTTGGTGTTCTTTGGAAAAAGACAACTGCGAAAGCAGTAAATGCCATTTTGATTTATGGAACTATTTTTAGCATATTGATAGGCGTGCTTTATTTGTGGGTGTTTCCGGTAGCGAACTATCCGGGTTGGCCGAATTTTCTGTTATTATCATTTTACATTTTTGTCATACTCTCCGCGGTTGCTTTTTTAATCTCTTATGCAGATAAAAATTCAACTATTCAGCTTGCAGATTCGTTTGACTTTAACGGAGAAGCGCTAAGTATAAAGCCTACCAAGAAAGTTTGGATTTGGTGGGGTTTATTAATAATGGTTATGATTGCTTTGTATATTATTTTCAATGGTCATTAAAATTATTCCAATGTTCTCAATCAAAGACTTAAAAATAAAAATAATCTTTCCCCTCTTGATGGTTGTATTGCTGGCATTACCACATAAAGTAAAAGCGCAGGCAATTGTAAAACCGCAACCCAAAGCTACCTGGATCTGGTATCCTGGTGATTATGAAATTTGGCTGGCGAACCGGATGCAGAACAGAAGAACGGACAGGGGAACCTTCTTTCCAATTTTTTGGAAGATGGATAGTCATTATCCTTTAATGGAATTTCATAAAGATTTCTATTTGCAAAACCCTGAAACGGTACATATCGCGGTTGAAGGGCAGTATAATGTAAAACTCGATGGTAGGTTAGCTGAAGGTTCTCCCACAGAGATGAATATAGCTAAGGGCCAACATACTATTAGTATAAAAGTCTTTAATCAGGCAAATGTGCCGGCCATTTATGTGAAAGGTAAGACACTGGTTTCCGATTCCAGTTGGTTACTAACTTTTGAGGATAAGGAATGGATTGACGCTTCGGGAAAAGTTTCAGATAAATCGGGTACGGTTTATATGAAAGCGGATTATTGGAATTTTAATACGCCTACAGAGTTGCCTTCCCAATTCCATTTGCAAACAAAATCGGAGTATGCAAAGAATAAACAACAAGAGAACCACAGTTTGTTACTTGATTTTGGCAAGGAGACCTTCGGTTATTTAAAACTATGTGGTTTGAAAGGCAATGGGAAAGTTAATATTTATTACGGTGAATCTAAAGAAGAAGCCTTAAGTGTGGACAGCTGCGAAACGTTGGATAGAGTTAATGTACATAGTGATGTAAAGAAAGATTCTGTGATGAAATTGTCCAAAGCATTTAGATATGTCCATATTCGTTGGGACAAAAATGTTAGCCTGGATTCGGCAAATATGCTGTATGAATATTCCAATGTACAACAAAGAGGTTCTTTTCTTTGTTCCGATACTTTAATTAATAAAATATGGAAAGTTGCTGCTTATACTTTGCATTTGAATACAAGGGAATTCTTTATTGACGGAATAAAAAGAGACCGGTGGATTTGGTCTGGTGATGCCTACCAAAGTTACTTGATGAACTATTATTTGTTTTTTGATTCACCAACGGTAGAGCGCACCATTTTTGCATTGAGAGGGAAA
The DNA here is from genome assembly GCF_050436765.1 of Arachidicoccus sp. NCBI lineage: Bacteria > Pseudomonadati > Bacteroidota > Chitinophagia > Chitinophagales > Chitinophagaceae > Arachidicoccus > Arachidicoccus sp. The sequence goes on from NZ_JBNQGD010000156.1 coordinate 15,986, forward strand.
GATCCTGTAACCAGTCATATCAATACTATAATGGACTATACTTTCTACTGGTTTATGAGCATCCACGATTTTTATCAATATACAGGCAACAAAAGAATTATAGAACAACTATATCCCCGGATGAAAACATTAATGAATTTTTGTTTGTCCCGCAGAGATAAAAACGGTTTTATGGAAGGGCAGCCGGGTGATTGGATTTTCATAGATTGGGCTGATGGTTTGAGCAAAAAAGGAGCTGTAAGTTTTGAGCAATTATTGTTTTGCAGAAGTTTGGAAACAATGGCCAATTGTGCGAACTTGTTAAATGATAAAAGTGATGCGGAAAAATATATGCAATTGGCAAGCATTTTAAAACAAAAAATATTTTCACTTTATTGGAATCCTACATATCATGCTTTGGTGCATAATGCTATTAATGGTAAAGCGACTGACATCGTAAATAAATATGCTAATATGTTTGCTTTATTTTTTGGTTATTTAAACCCGCAACAAAAACAAGATGTAAAAAAATATGTTTTGTTGAATAATAAAATTCCAAAAATTACGACTCCTTACATGCAGTTTTATGAATTGGAATCACTCTGTGATTTGGGAGAACAGAAATATGTATTGCAACAGATAAAAGATTATTGGGGTGGAATGTTGAAATTAGGGGCCACCACTTTTTGGGAACAATATGATCCTTCACAAAAAGGTGCAGCTATTTATTCCATGTATGGTAGACCATTTGGTAAAAGCCTTTGTCATGCCTGGGGAGCTAGCCCTATTTATCTTTTGGGGAAATATTATTTGGGGATAAAGCCAACGGGGCCGGGGTATTCAAAGTATGATATAACGCCTTCTTTGGGCGGTTTGAAATGGATGGAAGGAACGGTTCCTACACCAAAAGGTTCTATTCATTTATATTGTGATGAAACAGAAATGAAGGTAGATGCGAACGATGGAGAAGGATTACTGAAATTTACAAGCAAAATATTGCCTGTTTGTCAGCAAGGTGCTGTTATTTCAAAAGGCGATAATAATTATGAAGTGGCCATTAAAAAAGGCATTAATTACAAGATCGTTTACGAATGTAAATAATCTTTCAAAGGGATATTCTATAGATGAAGCTATTATTATATATATTATTTTTATTTTCTTTCAACGCAACTTTCGCACAAGTATTGAAGGTAGAGGCATTACAATGCAATTATAAAAGCAATCCCATCAATATTGATACTAAGACACCTAAACTGAGTTGGCAAATTGACTCAAAGAAAAAAGACCTGACTCAGACAGCTTATCAAATAATTGTCGCCGATAACCTAAGTTTAATTAAAAAAGACATAGGCAATATCTGGAATAGTGGAATGGTCAAAAGCCCAGAGAGTGTTGAGGTGACATATCTTGGAACTGCTTTAAAGTCTGCCAAAACTTATTATTGGCGCGTGAAAGTTTGGGACAATAATAATCATTTGTCTAAATGGAGTGCGATTAATTCCTGGCAAATGGGCTTATTAAGTACTACTGATTGGTGGGGGGCAAAATGGATTGCCTACCAAGAAATGAAAGACAGTTTGCGTATTTTACCTGGAGAAGAATTTTCAAAAGGTCAAACGAAAGGAACGGTGAATGACATACTGCCACTTTTTAGAAAGTCATTTTCCATTAACAAAAAGATAAAAAATGCAACCGTTTTTATTTCCGGGCTTGGGCATTTTGAATTAAGTATCAATGGCAAAAAAATAGGTGATCACTTTTTAGATCCGGGCTGGGTAAATTATCAGCGACAAGCATTATATGTAGCTTTTGATGTGACAAGGGATTTACGACAGGGTCAAAATGCAATGGGTGTGCTTTTAGGGAATGGTTTTTATTATATTCCTCAGGTAAAGCATCGGTATAAGAAATTATTGGTGCAATATGGTTATCCTAAAATGATTAGCCGTCTGTTAATAGAATATATGGATGGCACTTCTCAAAATATTGTAAGCGATAAAAGCTGGAAGTCTGCACCTTCACCTATTACATTTTCTAGTATTTATGGTGGCGAAGACTATGATGCAAGGCTAGAATTGAGTAGTTGGAATACGAGTGATTTTAATGATCAAAATTGGAAGCCTGTTAGCTTAGTTGCAGGGCCTCCGGCATTGGATGCGCAAAGTGCTGGTCCTGTCAAAGTGGAGAATAAATTTCTTCCCAAGAATGTTATAAAATTAAATGATAGCAGTTGGGTGTATGATTTAGGTCAAAATGCTTCCGGCATTCCGGAAATAAAAGTACAAGGGAAATCCGGCAATGAGGTTACATTAATTCCTGCCGAATTACTTCACAAAGATAATTCGGTGAACCAAAATGCAACGGGTAAGCCCTATTTGTTGCATTATATTTTAAAAGGAGAGGGGATAGAAGTTTGGCATCCCTTGTTCACTTATTATGGATTTAGATACGTTCAAGTAAATAATGCCGTTCCAAAAGGCGAAAAAAATCCCTACCATCTTCCTGTAATCGAACAATTACAAGGGTTACATACAAGCAATGATGCGGCTAAAGTTGGAAATTTTAGTTGCTCTAATCAACTTTTCAATAAAACTTTTAATCTGATAAATTGGTCCATCAAAAACAATATGGTCGGTTTGTTTACCGATTGCCCACACCGTGAAAAACTAGGCTGGCTGGAGCAATTACATTTGATGGGTAATTCGATTCATTACAATTTTCAAGTGTATAATTTATTGAAGAAGTCGGTGGAAGACATGAAACTTGCGCAAACTCCAGATGGATTAATACCCGAAATTGCGCCCGAATTTACTGTATTTACTTATGGCGGAGATATGTTTAGAGATTCACCGGAGTGGGGAAGTAGCAGCATTATTATTCCTTGGTACTTGTATAAATGGTATGGCGATTCTTCCGTTTTGTCAACGAGTTATTTGATGATGAAACGTTATGCAGATTATCTTTTGAAAAAATCAAATAATTATATTCTTACAGAAGGCCTCGGCGACTGGTATGATTTGGGGCCAAATCCACCAGGTGTTTCTCAATTGACTCCTCAGGGGCTAACGGCTACAGCTATTTATTTTTACGATTTAAACATTCTAAAGCAAACAGCCTCTTTATTAGATAAGCCAGACGATGCTCTATATTTTCAAGGATTGGCTGATAAAGTAAAGCGGGCATTTAATAAGAGATTTTATCATTCCCGGAAAAAAGAATATGGTTCAGGAAGTCAGACATCTGATGCGATGGCCTTGTTTGTTCACTTGGTTCCGGAAAATTTAAGAAGCCATGTTTTACAGAGTCTTGTCGACAGTATTACCTTGAATCATTATGCATTAACGGCAGGAGATATCGGTTATCGTTATGTTTTACGTGTTTTGGAAGACGCGGGTCGTTCGGATATTATTTATAAGATGAATAATCGCTCTGATGTTCCGGGTTATGGATATCAAATAGCGAAGGGTGCGACGGCACTCACAGAATCATGGCAGGCATTGACTTCAGCATCCAACGATCATTTTATGTTGGGTCATTTAATGGAATGGTTTTATAGTGGTTTAGCCGGTATTCAACAGGCGGAAGATGGTATAGCTTATAAACGAATTATTATTCGTCCAAATGATATTGGGAATATAAAATGGGTGAAAGCAAATTATCAGTCCCCTTATGGAATGATCCAATCTAACTGGGAAAAGGATAAAAAAAGATTTAAGTTGGATGTAATAATCCCGGCTAATACCTCTGCAAAAATTTATTTGCCTGCCAGCAAGAATAGTTCGGTTAAAGAATCGGGAAAAGAAAAGAAATTTATATATGAAGATGGAAAAGCACTGGTATCAGTAGGTGCTGGTATTTATCATTTTGAAGTAAAAAACTAAAATTAGAATTTTAAAAAATGGCGATAGACAATAAAATCAAAATAATATTTTTAGTGGTTGTGTTTTTAGGAACCACAACATGGGTATTTTCTCAGGCAAGGCCGAAAACAGTTTCACCCCAGAAGATGGAAGAAATATATAAAACTGTTCAAACCCCTTATAAATATGGACTGGTAATTGTTCCTTCGGATAATTCAAAAAAAATAGACTGTCCAAGTGTTTTTCGTAAACATGGTAAATGGTTTATGACCTATATAGAATTTACCGGCCGAGGTTATCAAACTTGGTTGGCGGAAAGTCCTGATTTGCTGCATTGGAAAACGAAAGGAAAGCTCTTGAGTTTCAGTGATACGGCAGATTGGGACAATAATCAAAAGGCCGGCTATATTGCGCTTGAGACATTCGACTGGGGTAGAAAATATGAATGGCAAAAGTATAATGGAAGATACTGGATGTCTTATTTTGGCGGTAATAAACGAGGGTATGAGGCCGGCACACTTTCGCTAGGAATGGCCTATAATAACAGTGATCCTTCGAAAGTTACTGAATGGAAAAGGTTGGATCATCCGATTTTGACACCCAAAGATGTAAATGTAAGTTGGTGGGATAACCATACGCAATATAAGAGCTCCGTTATCTGGGATAAAAATAGATTAACTGGGCATTCGTTTGTAATGTACTATAATGCCAATGGTGACAGCTTAGATGCGAAAAGAGGTGCTGAACGAATAGGTATGGCCGTTTCTGATGATATGATTCATTGGCAACGTTTTGGCAAAAACCCTGTACTAGACCATCATTCTGGCATTACAGGTGATCCTATGATTCAGAAAATTGGGGATGTATATGTGATGTTTTATTTTGGAGCATTTTGGAATCACTCCGGACAGGTCTTTAATAGATTTGCCTGTTCCTATGACTTAGTTCATTGGACAGACTGGACGGGAAAACCTTTAATAGAAGCATCTGAACCCTTTGACAATGCTTTTGCCCATAAATCTTTTGTAGTGAAATATAAAGGCGTGGTTTATCATTTTTATTGTGCGGTTGATAAAAGTTGGCAACGCGGAATTGCGGTTGCTACTTCAAAAGATATGGGCTCAAGTGAGGTGCATTTTGTGGCACCGCCGGTTAAAATAAAAAAATAGCGTTGTAGTAAATGCAAGCTACAGCAAAATAAATGATTATATGAAATATTGGTCTCGATATATATTAATACTACTATTACTCTTTCTATTTGTAAAAAGGTCGACTGCGCAATTGCCGCCTCGACAAACTATTGATTTTGACAATGGATGGTATTTTTATAATGGAGACGATGTAAACGCTTCGAGAATAAATTATCATCAGGATGGTTGGCAGGCCGTTACCCTTCCTCACGATTGGAGTATTTATGGCTCATTTAGCCCATCAAATCCCGCAACGAATCTAGGTGGCTCGTTACCTGGAGGAATTGGTTGGTATAGAAAGTCTTTTACCTTATCAGATGCTTATAAAGAGAAGATAATTTCTATTCTATTCGATGGCGTATATAAGAATAGCGAAGTTTGGGTAAATGGGCATTATTTGGGAAAAAGGCCGAACGGCTATATTTCCTTTGCTTACCAGTTAAGTAAATATTTGGTTTTTGGTAATAAAGAAAACATAATTGCGGTTCGGGTGGATAACTCGGAGCAACCTAACTCCCGATGGTATTCTGGGTCGGGTATCAATAGAAATGTTTGGCTTATCGCAACCGATAAAATTGCCGTTCGTCAGTGGGGGACATTTACCACAACGCCAAAAATTACTTTGGAAAAAGCAATTGTTAATCAAAAAGTGGAGATTGAGAATCGTTCAAATACTTCGGCTGCAGCAAAAGTCGTATGCGAAATCTACAACGATAAAGGGGCCTTAGTCTCTACCGCCGAAAGCCCTCTTATTTTAACAGACAAAGGTGGCAATCTGTCTTTAAATCTTTCTATAAATCATCCGCAGTTATGGTCAACTGGACATCCATTTCTTTATGAAATTGTTACTAAAATTTATCAAAATAGGAAACTACTTGATAGTTATAAAAAAAAGTTTGGCATCCGCAGTTACAGATTTGATGCGATTTCCGGTTTTTATTTAAATGGAAAGCCGATGAAAATTTTGGGTGTTTGTTTGCATAGTAGTTTTGGAGCTTTGGGAACGGCTGTCAATAAAAGAGCGATCGAAAGAGAATTACAGATTTTAAAAGATATGGGTTGTAATGCTATTAGAACTGCTCATAATCCGCCATCACCTGAATTATTAAACTTATGTGATAAAATGGGTTTTTTGGTAATGGATGAAGCCTTTGACTGTTGGAATAAAAAGAAAACGAGATATGATTATGCTGTAGATTTTAGGAAATGGCACCGCCAAGATTTAACCGATCAAATATTGCGCGACCGTAATCATCCAAGTGTTTTTATGTGGTCAATAGGTAATGAGATTCGCGAACAGTTCGATTCTTCCGGGACACGCATTACTAAGGAGCTGGTAGGTATTGTGAAATCTTTAGACAACACGAGACCGGTGGTAGCTGCTTTAACAGAGATGGATCCTTCAAAGAATTTTATAAGTCAAGCCAACGCTTTGGATGTTTTGGGGTTTAATTATAATTATGAGAAATATCCATTGTTACCTCAAAGATTTAAAGGCAAAAAATTGATTGCGACCGAGACTACTTCTGCTCTTGAAACGCGTGGCGTATATGATCATTATGCAGATAGTGTATTGTTCTGGCCATCCAGTTCAAAAGATAAGTATGTGAAAAAAGGTAATTCGGATTTTACTGTTTCCGCTTATGATAAGGTAGCTGCTTATTGGGGCACTTCACACGAAAAAGCATGGCTGGCGGTTAAACATGCAAAATATATATCCGGGCTTTTTGTATGGTCCGGATTTGATTATTTGGGCGAGCCTACGCCGTATCCTTATCCTGCACGTAGCTCTTATTTTGGCATCGTAGATTTAGCGGGCTTCCCAAAGGATGTTTATTATATGTATCAAAGTGAATGGACAGATAAACCTGTATTGCATTTATTTCCCAATTGGAATGGGAAAAAAGGCCAAATAATAAATGTTTGGGCATATTATAGCCAGGCGGATGAGGTAGAACTTTTTCTAAATGGAAAATCTTTAGGTATTAGAAGAAAAATGGGAGATAGTTTGCACGTTAGTTGGCCGGTGGCCTTTGACCCCGGAATACTCAAAGCTGTTTCAAGAAAAAATGGGAAAACTGTATTGACGAGCGTTATTAAAACTGCTGGAAACCCCATTAATATAGTTCTCTCAGCAGATAGGAAAATAATCAAAGCCGATGGGAAGGATTTGAGTTATGTAACTATTCAATTATTTGATAAAGAGGGAAATCCCGTCACCGATAAGGATAAATTGATAAAATGTAAAATTTTTGGACCAGGGAAATTGGTGGGATTAGATAATGGCTATCAGGCCGACCTCGAATCTTTTAAAGGGATGCAACACAAAACTTGGAAAGGGAAATGTGTGGCTATTATTCAATCTGAGAAAAATGCAGGTAAAATCATTTTAGAAGTTTCAGATGATGGGCTGTCTTCTGA
>NZ_JBNQGD010000157.1:0-2359 GCF_050436765.1 Arachidicoccus sp.
ATCGAAGTGTAAATAAGTACTTAAAGTCGCGATTGGATGATTTGTATTAATGGTGGATTCGAAATAATATTGCATATTTGTTCTTTAAAATAAAATAGATGGAAAATAACACTCAACAAAAAGGTGGATTAAATTTTACTAAACAGAATATTCGTTGGATGATTATTGGGGTAATCGTTATTGCCTTAGGTATGTTTTTATTGTCTGGAGGCGAGAATACGAATCCGAATGTTTTTGATACGAACCTCGTATATAGCACACGCCGAATTACAATTGCGCCTATCGTAATTTTGTTAGGTTTTGGTATTGAAGTATTTGCTATTTTGAAGAGATCTAAAAACGCGTCAGAGTAAGAATATTTTTTATATAATAATAAGTGCCGCATAAAGAAATGAATTGCGGCACTTATTATTTGTATAGGTTCTTACATTTTTTTGAAACTAATAATCTACTTCGTCATTGTGAAAATACCCTCTGCTTCTATATCTTTTGACGAATGGCCAATCATTATTTTAAAGTCTCCGGGCTCAACGACTTGTTCCATTTTTCTATTCCAAAGCATTAGATCATCTGGGACTATTGTAAAATGTACGGTTTTAGTTTCGTTAGGCATTAAATGAATTCTTTCAAACCCTCTTAAATTTTTTTCGAAGGTGGTAACCGAACTTACTAAATCTCTCGTATAAAGTTCTACGATGTCGTCTCCCGCTAATTTCCCGATGTTGGTGACATCTACTGTCACAGAGATATTGCCTTTGATGTTTTGCTTTTTAGGAGATATAATTAAATTGGAGTATTTAAACTTGGTATAACTCAAGCCGAAACCAAAAGGATATAGTAAACCTTTTATACTGGCACCTGCGCCTTTGTCTGTTTGAGCATCTGGCTTAGAGGGAAAAGTAAGTGGCAATTGCCCGACTGATTTAGGAAAGGTAAGTGTTAGTTTGCCGCCTGGGTTATAATCGCCAAATAATACATCCGCAATCGCCGTTCCACCTTTTGCTCCTGGATATCCTGCATAAATAATTCCCTTAATGTATCTATCAATCCAGTTAATACTCATTGGTTGACTGCCAATCAATACAACAACGATGGGTTTGCCAGTTGCATAAATTGCTTTGATTAAGTCGAGCTGGTGACCGGGCAGAGCAAGGCTTGTGCGGCTTTTATTTTCTCCCGCGGTTTGTGTATTTCCTCCTAACGCAACAATGGCGATATCTGCTTGTTTAGCAATTGCGACAGCCGAGTCAATTTTAGCTTGTTCATTTGCAGTTAAAGGTTGCGGTAATATTTCACTTTCTGGCCAGCTTTTGTCTACAAGACTACAGCCTTGTGCATACAATACTTTATCTTTTCCCAATTTGTTTTCAATGCCTTGTAGGATATTTATACTTGGCGTGAGAGACGGACCGTAATGTGTGTGTGCATAGTCGTCGTCAGTAGCATTGGGTCCAATGACCGCCACTTTATTGATTGTTTTTGCAAAAGGCAAAATGTTATCATTGTTTTTTAATAAGACTAAACTTTCTCTAGAAGCACGTAATGAGACTGCTTGGTGCGCATCGCTATGCACAATCGCTTCACTATGTTTTACATCCGTTACATATGGATGGTCGAACATCCCCAGTTCAAATTTCACACGTAAAACATCCGACACGCGACTATCCAATATACTTATTGGTAATTTATTTTCTTTCACTAATTCTCTTGCAGCTAATATCATATTGTTGGGTGGCACAAAAGTGGTGCGCACATTCATACCTGCCATTAATGCTTGGTATACAGCATCTTTAAAAGAACCGGCTACGTGATGTTTTGTGAATAGATATTCCAATGCGTCACTATCGCTGACCACATAACCTTTGAAGCCAAATTTATTACGTAATATGTCTGTTAACCAATAATGACTTCCACTGATAGGTATGCCATCGTAATCGTTGTAAGAACTCATTACACCTTTTAGTGGAACTTTTGCCAAAACGTGTTCCCACGGATATAGTAATAAATCGCGCATTTCTCTTTCAGGAATCTGAGGATCGGTACGAGCTAATCCCTCGCGTGCGCCGTTGTTATCACTATAAACAGCGAAGTGTTTAGCAGTGGATGCGATGCCTTCTTCTTGCATACCACCGGCCATTTGAATACCCATTTGAGCCACCAGATACGGTGATTCTCCATACACTTCCTCTATTCGTCCCCAACGTTGGTCACGCACAACGCCTAATACAGGCGCATATACATTCGTATATCCCAATGCCTTAGCCTCCATGCCTTCTATTTGTCCCTCCTGATGTACCAAATCCTTATCCCAAGTCATTCCCATATTAATAGCTGTGGGGAATGAGGTAGACATGCTGGC
>NZ_JBNQGD010000158.1:0-1085 GCF_050436765.1 Arachidicoccus sp.
CCAATTTTCAAGTTCAACGGTGGGACCTTTGTATTACAATCGATCTGGTAAAAGTTTCTAAATTTTTATGAAGCTATCGATAAGTGTATAGCATAAGGAATTTTGTAAGGATACCATAAGAGCCTCTTAAGCACCAGTTATACTCTTTTGACGCAAACAATCCTTTTTGCATCTTTTGATCTAGCTCGTTGTAGGATTGGCCAAACCAGACGCACGATAGCTCATTTGAAAGCTTACATATTCTTCTTTTCGATAAAAAAATTACACCGATCAGACCATCCCAATGAAAGTTAAGGCAAGATGCTTTTTTTACGCGCCTGCGTCTTTTTCGCATCAAAACAAAAGCGTCTTGACTTAACCCTCATCCGGTCCGATGGGGTCTATTGGACCCCAGAAAACATATTTTCATACCCAGATCTTTATTTTATTAACAATTGCATAAACCCCCAAAAATCTAAATCACACTAGAACTAACGAACAACGTGTATATAAAAATGTTTGATCATTACGAGTAATATTGAAATAAAATCAACGATTTCATAGCTAAAAATTCCCTGGGCAGATGGGGTCTATTGGACCCCACGATCATTTCTGTATTTCAAGCTCTATTTTATAATTTTTTTCTACTTTTTTTATTCAAGCAAGTGGAAATGGAGTGGTACATGATTTTCGAGCAGTTGGATGCAAATGAAATAAGCTATTGATCGATCTTTCGCCATAATCAACACTTACTCATCAACCAATTTGTTGTTTTTGGCTTTTGAAGAAAATTTCGCCTACTTTGCGCAATTTTTAGGCTTTCTAATGATTTTTTTCGAATATTTACCTTCCCATTTTTAGATGGATTACTCAGACTCTTCTGAAGATGAATTTAGTGATATCGATAGTGGCTCGGATATAGAGTCAGAAGAAGAAGAAGTTGAGTCTGAAGTCAATGTATCATCTTGATGTATCAGGCTAGATGTTACACCTCAACTTGTTCCACAACAAAGAGAAGCGTTGGCTACTAAAAAACGATGCGGCTTTTGCAATTGAGATGCAGATCGAAAAACTAGCACCGTTTGCGGTTTGTGTGAAACCCCAGT
>NZ_JBNQGD010000159.1:0-1122 GCF_050436765.1 Arachidicoccus sp.
TTGATTTTTGAAAGTGCGATTTTTTTATTTTTCCCTGAATCAGGGTCAAGGAAGGGGTTTTTCGGTATGGGGAACTCGAATCCGAAAGAATTTTTTGACTTTGACCACCGGAAGGTTCCCTTACGAGGGGATTAACACGAAAAAGGCCTTTTCTTTGTTTTGCAATTTTAGCCATATTTTTGTGTTATGTCCATAAAATAGGCTACTCTAACGACAGTATTCATCTGCTTATTCTTATGAAATCTTTCAATGCAAGTTTTGTGATGATGTTTATCTGTAATGATCTCAATAACAGGATTTTCTGATGGGAATTTCGAAACTTTCATTATACCCATAAGTATTATTGATAGTAGGTCATATACAAACTGGCCGAGTACTACAGGAGTAGCATGTGCAAAGTTTATTTTACAAATATTTATATTTTACTCATTTTTTATTGAATAAACACGGAACTGGAAAAATGATAACAAAGCGGCATAAAATAAGAAAGCAATAGATGGCAAAAGAATTGTGATACAAGAAAAGTGGTACGAAAAAAGACAATTTGATACAATATATGAATCCAAAAAATTTTATGCTTTTGCAGACAACATACCATCTCCCATACTGCACGGACTATTGCCATTTCGGATCATATTGAAGTAGCCACCATTTCCGCCCCAGTCCTCTCCCCATGAGTTTTTAATAGTCCAATAGGGAACCCCATTCTCATCGGTTCCATATCCGACTACAGTGACAGCATGCCCAACATGTGTATCAATGGCGGTTTGACAGTCGGCAGCGGATGGATCCCAAGTGCCGCCTTGGTAATTTGAAACGAACGAGGCAGGTGTCCAAATAGCTAAATAATAAATTTTGGTCGTGATATAAAAAACTAACCGTAAACAAGAGGACCATTATTATACAAAGCAGTTGTTAATTGTGATTCATCAGCTCCTTCATCTGTCCAGCTAGAAATAAACACAGCCCCATTGCTTTGAGCTTGGCAACTTCCTGCTTGTCCACTGCCGGAAACATATGGATAGTCAGACAAAGTTGCAACTCCATTCTTTCGAATACTCTCCAATGCACACGATGGACATCCTGGGGCGCACCCATAATCACCATCAGTTCTGCAATCTA